>CAZGXS010000001.1:0-33027 GCA_964529935.1 uncultured bacterium
ATTATATTAACTACACGGCTATATCCGGGGACGGGTGGGCCACATCGTTGTGTACCACGCCGGATTTCCAATCCGTTTCCAGGAAGGGTATTATCTTCTACCCGCCTAATAAGGATATTTGCCTCTTTCCGGAAAAAATCCAGGGGAGATACTGGGCGCTTCACCGACCCCATAATGAGGGTTTTGGCAAGCCGTCAATCTGGATTTCATCATCACCTAATTTGCTTGATTGGGGAGAGCATCAGTGTCTTATTCGTCCCCGTGACAACAAATGGGAACGGATAAAGATCGGGGGAGGGGCACCGCCGCTGAAGACTAATCAGGGCTGGCTGGAGGTATATCATGGCAAAGGGGACGATTCTATCTATTACTTGTTTGTGCTCCTCCTGGATTTGGAAGATCCCACCCGGGTTATCGCCAGAGGTAAAAAGCCGTTTTTAGCACCGAAAGAAGATTATGAAACTAACGGGTTTTTCCCCAATGTAGTTTTCTCCAATGGCATGGTTGAGCGTCCAAATGGAGAGGTTTACCTTTACTACGGAGCTAGCGATGAAAGCACAAATCTGGTTATCACCAGCGTTCGTGAGCTCTTGACTGATTTGTAACGGAGGTGGGAGATGAGAATAGGAATTGTATCTACATATCCGCCCATTGAATGCGGGATAGCTACTTATACCTACTATTTGAGGGATGCTTTGGAGCAAAAGGGAAACGAAGTATATATTTTTAGTCAATACGGGGCTAAGGGTGATTATGTCTTTGGCACCTATTCAGCGCAGGAGAAAAGCATCGCGGCCAATATTTTTGAGATGGTTTCTAAAATGACTCCGGATATGCTTCATATTCAACATGAATTTGGTCTTTACGGCCACTCGTCCGGGAAACAGGTGCTGGAATTAGTTTTTAAATGTCAGCGCCTATCCGGTCTCCCGGTAGTGGTAACATTTCATACCGTACAGGAGAAGTTCTTGCCTGAGCAGGAGTACATCGTTAGTTCACTGATTCAGGAAAGCAGGGCTATTATTGTTCACGAAGCCTATCATCAGAAAATACTGACGGAACATTTTGGACAAGCTGATAAAATTTATGTTATTCCCCATGGAGTGCGTGAAGTAGAAGAAGTTCCTGAGGCGCGCCGGAAAATAGGCGTGGAAGGAAAAAAGGTTATCCTTCTCTGCGGGTATCTGCGGGAGACCAAACGGTTTGACCGGATAGTGAAGATTTTTCCTGAGGTAGCTAAAGCTGTAGATGATGTCGTTTTAGTAGTAGCGTCAAAATCGCGTAGCGTGGATCATCCGGAATATCAGAGGAAGTTCTATCGGATGATTGAAGAATCACCCGCAACGGACCGGATTATAGTTCTCCACGGGCAGTTTCCCCAGCCTATTTTTGATACCATCGTATCTGCGGCCGATGTAGTCCCTTTCCCTTATGAAATAGGCGGGCAAAGCGGTATTATGGCACATTGTTTTGCTTTTAGCAAACCGGTGGTTACCTCCGGACTTAGCTCTTTTCGGAGCTGGGTCGAGGCCTCGGGAGGCGGCCTGGTGGCTAATTCTGATGAGGAATTTGCCGAGCATCTCATCAAGATATTGACAGACGATAAGTTGAGGGCGCGGCTGCGCCAAAATATTGCCAAATTTGTCAGCGAGAAAGTTTCCTGGAAAGTTGTGGCGGATCAGCATCTAAATATTTACCGGAAATATGCCTGGCAGCCCACGCCCAGGTCAAGGCATTTTGGATAAGCAACTACTTAGGTTATCCGGTTCACGGTTCACGGTTCACGGTTAAAAAACGAACATAATCCAACCAACTGTAAACTGTAAACTAACTGTGAACCTTTGAACTGTGAACCTTTAAGCCCTGTGAACGGTTACTAAATCATAGTGGCTTAGCTTCACTGTTTTGTAACCTTGAACGGTGAACCCTTGAACCCTTGAACCCTTTACCGAACGAAGTGAGGCATATGTTCAGAAGAAAAACGATAGCTAGAGATGTTGTACACCGCTGGGAGGGTAATCCTCTGATTAGACTTGAAGATTTAGGTTTTCAGTGTGCTGATCTGCGCTCGGCGGGGGTGGCATCCTACCAGGATAATATCATTCTTCTCGTTACCATTGAACATCTGGCCGGGTTTCAATCCATACATCTGGCCAGGCGTGATGAGAAGGGCAGTTTTCATATTGAGAAAGAACCCTTCCTTGGCCCTCGCCGGGATCCTTTAGAGTTCGGACAGCACGAGTCACATGGGGTTATGGATGCCAGAGTAACTTTAATGGAAGGAGTTTATTATATTGTCTATCTGGCTAGCGGTGAGCATGGTTTCCGGCTGGGACTGGCCACCACGAAAGATTTTGTCAAGGTCGAGCGCCAGGGTTTAATTTCAGAGCCGGATACGAAAGCCGGGGCACTTTTTCCTGAGAAGTTCAAGGGACGCTATGCCCGGTTAGGCCGTCCGCGGGAGGGGAATAGCATCTGGGTCAGTTATAGCCGTGACCTGGTCTACTGGGGCGATAGCGAACTTCTTTTATCGCCGAGAGCCGGCTTTTGGGATTCTTCCCGGGTGGGGGCCGGCCCCCCTCCGATGAGAATTCCTGAGGGGTGGCTGTTAATATATTATGGCGTGAAGAAGACCCAGGCTGGGCCTTTGTTCCGATTGGGGGCAGCTATCCTGGATGGAGCTGATCCTACCAGGATTATCAGTCGGTCGAATATCCCCATCCTCTCACCGCGCGAAGATTATGAGCGGGTTGGCGACTTGAGCAATATCGTATTTTCTACGGGCGTATTGGTCAAGAATAACCAGGAGATGGATATCATTTACAGCGGAGCCGACAGTTGCCTTTGTCTGGGAAGCACAACCGTTGAGGAAATTGTGGAAACCTGCTCTCGGAGCAAGGAGGAATTTTAAGTGGTGTCACGACAGCCTCTAGATAAAGATTTACTGCAGCGCTGGGAGGGTAATCCGGCCATTACTATGGAGGATATTCCTTTCCGGGCCAACACGGTGTTTAATGGCACGCCCATAGTTACCGAGGAAGGGGTGTTGCTTCTGTTGAGGGTTGAGGGACAGCAGGGATACTCCATGTTTGCCCTGGCCCGAAGTCGGGATGGATTGCGCTTCCAGGTTGATGAGAAGCCGGTGATGATGCCGGAAAGAAGCGGACCTTTTGCCAAGTATGAATCTAGAGGTATAGAAGATCCCCGGGCCACATTCATAGAAGATACTTGTTATGTAGTCTATACGGCTGTAGGCAAACGTGGCCCCCGGATTGCTCTTGCTAAAACCAAGGATTATGTTAACTACGAACGCCTGGGGCTTATTTCTGAGCCTGGGAATAAAGATGGGGTCCTTTTTCCCAGGAAGATTAAGGGCCGCTATGCCCGGCTTGACCGACCTCTAGGCGGGGGCCGCGGTAGTATCTGGATATCGTATTCACCCGACCTGCTCAATTGGGGCGATTCGGAGGTGATTATGACACCCCGGAGCGGTTATTGGGATGATTTTCGTATTGGGGCTTCTGTACCCCCCATAGAGACTGATGAGGGCTGGTTGGAGATTTATCATGGGATTAAATTGACCTCATCCGGGGCGATTTACCGTGTCGGAACGGTTCTGCTTGATCTTGATGACCCGGCGAGGGTTATCAAGCGCAGTTCCTCACCTATCTTATCGCCGCGTGAAAATTATGAGCGCATTGGTGATGTTCCCAATGTGTGTTTTGCCTGCGGCGCGGTAATTGATCCTGATGGCAAGATAAAAATTTACTATGGAGCGGCGGATACATCCATTTGTGTGGCCCTGGGCACGCTGGAGCAGATTCTCAGGGAGAGTTTTAATTAACTGCTCAGGTTATCAGGTTCACAGTTCAAAGGTTCACGGTTAGTTGGGTCATGTTCATTTTTTAACCGTGAACCGTGAACCGCGGAACTTTAAACCTAAGTAATTAACCAAGGGGTTACATGCTAACGGGAATAAAAAAAGTTCATTTCATTGGTATTGGAGGAGCGGGAATGAATGGCCTGGCCGCAATTCTCCGGGAACAAGGCTTGGAGGTGAGCGGTTCGGATATAAAAGAAAGTCATATTACGGAACGGCTTAAGTCCCGGGGAGCGGTAATTTATTCTAGCCATAAAGAGGAGCATTTGCAAGAGGCTGACCTCGTAGTTTTTTCTTCAGCTATCCCTTCGGGCAATGCGGAGCTTAAAGCCGCCCGGAGGCGAGGGATTTCTCTTCTTTCCCGGGGAGAAATGTTAGCGAAGCTAATGAAGGAAAAAAAAGGAATTGCTGTTGCCGGCACTCATGGAAAGACAACTACTACTTCTATGGCGGCCTTGATTCTGGAAGAAGCGGGACTATCTCCGACGATAATTATTGGCGGGGAGGTAAACGACAAAGGAGGAAATGCTCAGTTGGGTCAGGGAGAATATCTGTTAGCTGAGGCTGATGAGAGTGATGGTTCCTTCTTAAAGCTATCTCCCAAGCTGGCGGTAATCACCAATATCGAGGCAGATCATCTGGACTATTACTCCAGCCTGGAAATGGTAATCGCCGCTTTCGAGAAGTTTGTGGAGAATATTTTCCCGGGAGGTATCCTCATTTTTTGTTCCGATTGTCCGAATGCAGGGAAGATGCGGAAGCGAATCCGGTCCGGAATAGAGATCTTAACTTATGGTTTGGGGAAAGAAGCTGACCTCAGAGTTGAGCATCTCTGCCAGGAGGAGTTAGGATCAAGATACGAGGTTTTCTACTATGGATCCCGGTTGGGGGAAGTGAGACTTCCGTTACCGGGGAAGCATAATGTTCGCAATTCGCTGGCTGCCCTGGGGATAGGGCTGAAAGTGGGAGCGAATTTCTCCGGGATGTGCTCCTGTCTGGAAAAATTTCCCGGAGTAAAAAGAAGATTTGAAATAAAAGGAAATTTTAAAAATATTATGATAGTAGATGACTATGCTCATCATCCCACTGAGATCAGGGCTATTCTTGAGGCCGCTAGAGCTAAGAAAAGAGAAAGAATTATTACCGTATTTCAACCTCATCGTTATAGCAGAACCAAATTTATAAAAGAG
Source organism: uncultured bacterium (assembly GCA_964529935.1). Lineage (GTDB taxonomy): Bacteria > NPL-UPA2 > NPL-UPA2 > NPL-UPA2 > JAADIA01 > CAZGXS01. The sequence continues at coordinate 5,071 of CAZGXS010000001.1, forward strand.
GAGTTTGCTTCTGCTTTTCAGGGAACCGATGTTTTGGTGCTCACTGAAATCTATGCAGCGGGAGAGGAACCTCTGCCGGGAGTAAGCGGTCGGGCTCTTTTTGAAGCTGTTTGGAAAAAGAGGCAAAAAGCAGTTGAGTTTATCCCTGATAAGTCTCAGATCGCTGATTATTTAATGTCTATTCTCCGGCCTGGGGATCTGGTCATTACTATGGGAGCAGGAGATATCGGAACGGTGGCTGAGGAGATAGTTGAGAAGTTGAAAAAATAGTGAATAGTAGTTAGTGAATAGTAGTTAGTAACCATTCACTGGTAATTGAATATCGATGAATCTGTATAAAAACATTTTCAGATTAGTGAAAGGGCGAGTGCTCTTTGATGAGCCCCTGAGTCGGCATACCTCTTTTCGTATCGGCGGTCCGGCCGATTACTGGGTGGAGGCTGAGGATTTAGAGGATTTAAAGGGGATTGTGAAATTTGCTTCGGATAACCGTCTTCCCTGGAAAGCGCTCGGTCGGGGTGCAAATATCTTGGTCCGGGATGAAGGATTTCCCGGGATAATCGTCAGCTTAAGGGGAGATTATTTCCAGAAGCTTGAATTTCGTCAGGAGAAAGTTATTGTTGGAGCAGGAGTTCTCTTATCCCGGTTGGTTTCAGAAGTAGCTGGGCGGTGCCTGAGAGGATTAGAATTCGCTAGCGGTATTCCGGGAACATTAGGAGGAGCCGTAGCGATGAATGCCGGGGCGCAGGGGAGCTCTTTGGCGGAAGTAGTGAGTAGAATCGAGGTTCTGAACGGAGAGAGAAAAGTTTTAACTCTAAGAAAAGAGGAGATCGGTTTCCGCTATCGGGGAAGCAATCTAAACCCCGACCGGGTAATCTTGAAAGTGGAGATAGAGTTAAAAAGAGGGGATAAGCAAGAGAGTGAAAATTTAATGAATAAGTTTAGGGAGCGAAGAAATATGACTCAGCCTTTAGAGGAACCCAATGCCGGATGTATCTTTAAAAATCCTCCCGGGGGGATTTCAGCCGCGGAGTTGATAGAGGAAGCCGGTCTCAAAGGGACTCGTTTGGGTGATGCTCAGGTCTCTCTCCGACATGCCAACTTTATCGTCAATCGGGGGAAAGCCAGGGCTAAGGATGTCCTTATCCTGGTGGAAAAGATCCGGAAGGTCATCCGGGAGAGAAGGGGGATTGAGTTGGAATTGGAAATAGAGGTTATTGGATAGCGATTTAGTGAATAGTGAATGGTGAATAGTGAATGGTGAATAGTGAATGAAGTAATCCGGGATGCGAAAATAGCCGTCTTGATGGGAGGACCATCCAGTGAGAGGGATATTTCCCTGAAGTCGGGGAAGGCGGTGGAGGAAGCTCTCCAAAAAGTCGGTTTAAAGGTTGTGCCTATTGTTGTGGATGAAGATATGGAGGAAAGATTAAAGGAAGAGAGGGTAGGGGTAGCTTTTATTGCCCTTCACGGAAGGTTCGGTGAAGATGGCACTGTCCAGGAGATACTGGAACGATTAAGTATTGCCTATACAGGCTCAGGAGTAGAAGCCAGTAGAATAGCTTTTGATAAGGCGGTTTCCAAGAAAATTTTCCTCAAGGAAGATATAGCTACTCCCGCTTTTTATGTTTTGGAAAAGGGGGATAAGAAAGAGAAGATGGTCTCTCAGTTTCCTTTCCATCCAGTTATAAGAAATCCGCTCGTTGTTAAACCGGCCCGGGAGGGTTCTACCCTAGGTGTATCCATTATTAGAGGGGAAGAAGAATATTTAACTGCCCTTGACAGAGCTTTTCAGTATGATAGGAAAATATTGGTAGAAGAGTATCTAGATGGTCGGGAAGTCACCGTGGGCATCTTAAATGGTTCTCCTCTGCCGGTTATCGAGATCCTTCCCCAGAGAGAATTTTTCGATTTCCAGGCCAAGTATACGGAGGGTTTAACTAATTTTAAGGTTCCTGCTCCTCTACCCCCGGATATTTACGAGGAGACTCAGGCTCTGGCTCTTCAGGCTCACCGGGCGCTGGATTGTCAAGGTATGTCCCGGGTAGATATAAAAGTGAATAGCTCCGGAAAACCCTATGTCCTGGAGGTGAATACTATCCCCGGAATGACTTCCTTAAGCCTCTTGCCGAGGGCAGCCCGGGCAGCGGGGATAAGTTTCCCGCAGTTATGTTGTAAATTAATTGAAATTGCCTTAAGAGATAAGGCACAGAGGCACAAAGGCACAGAGGCACAAAGGAAGAAAAGGCACAAAGGGAAAAAGGCACAAAGGGGAAAACAATAGCCAATACTTACAGTTTTTTAAGTTTTTTAACTCTGTGCCTCTGTGCCTAATTTGCATGTGCCTTCTCGCACCGGAGGTGCGTTAGTTTAATGTCCAAAAGCAGGATTAAAAAAAATACTAGCATTAAGCAGAGAGAGAGAGTCAAAAGAAGAAAAAAGGCAAAAGCGAAGAAGGTTCTCAAAGGGATAGGAAAATTATCTCTGGTCTTTCTGATGGTAGCTGTGGTGGCGGTGGCTGGAAAAAAAGTAGAGGATTTCCTGCTTACTTCTCCTCATTTTCGTATAAGTGAGGTGAATTTTGAGGGGCTTAATTCTCTGGAAAGGAAGACATTGGAGAGTTTAGCTAAGATCGAGTTGGGAAAGAATATATTCCAGGTTGATCTGGGGGAAATCAGGAGACGTTTACAAAGCCATCCTCAGGTAAGGGAGGCTATTATCTCCCGACAATTTCCCCGGCGGGTAGAAGTGAAAGTTAAGGAGAGAGAAGCTGTGGCTCTTGTTCAGGATGAGGGCCAGGTATATCCGCTGGACAAGGAAGGATTCATTTTGCCCGAGGGTTCCCTTTCCCGGCCTCTTCCTCTGATTAGGGGTCTTGGCCGGAGAGGAATAAAAGTGGGAGAGAGGCTGGAGGGGACAAAATTAGTCATAGTCCTGGAGATCTTAGAGATTTTTTCCTCATTTGGTTTACCCATTTCCAGGATAGATCTGGAAGAGCCGGGTCTCCTTGTCAGGATAGGAGAAGTAAAAGTATTTTTAGGAAAAGAAAGCGAGAGAGAAAGGCAAGTGAAGGAACTGAAGGCTATCTTGAACGATCTCAAAGAAAGGCAGGAGAAAGCGGAATACATAGATTTGCGATTTCACAACCCTGTGGTTAAACTTCGACAGGAAAATATAAATCTCAGGTGAACATAGATGGACACAGAGTTTCTCAGGATTCAAGGATTCAAGGATTTGAGGGTTTTTTTAAAGATTTTCCCTTGACCCCTTGAATCCTGGACCCCTTGAACCCTTATTCTTTCTCTGTGGTTACCGGGTTTCTGAGGATAAAGGAATGAAGAAGCAGGAATTTGTCGTCGGGCTGGATATTGGCACCACCAAGATCTGTGCTATGGTGGGCCGCCAGGGTGAAGCTGGTGAGGTGGAGATAATCGGGGTGGGAGTCAGCCCTTCCAGGGGTTTAAGAAAGGGAGTGGTAGTTAATTTAGAGAGCACTATTGATTCTATAGGGAGGGCTATTGAGAAAGCGGAGAGTTCCGCTGGTCTTGAGGTATCCCAGGTCTTCACCGGAATAGCTGGAGGGCATATCAAGGGTTTGAATAGTCGGGGGGTGATAGTCATTTCCCGGGGTTTTCGAGAGATTACCAGAAAAGATATGGATCGGGTCATTGATGCTGCCAAGGCGTTAGCTATCCCTCTCGATCGGGAGGTTCTTCATGTCATTACCCAGGAATTTATTGTTGATGACCAGGAAGGAGTGAAGGATCCTTTGGGAATGTCAGCCACTCGTTTAGAGGCTGAGGTGCATATTGTTACCGGTGCGGTTACCTCAGCTCAGAATATAGCTAAGTCTATAAACCAAGCTGGCTTTGAGGTGGAGGATATGGTCCTGGGTCCCCTGGCTTCCGGAGAAGCCGTTTTGACGGCTGAGGAAAAGCGCTCCGGGGTGATTCTCATCGATATGGGCGGAGGAACCACCGACATCGTTATCTTCGTTGAGGGCAGTATTCGTCATAGCGAAGTTCTGGCTTTAGGAGGGGACCATGTGACCAATGACATCGCTATTGGGCTACGCACCTCTTCCCTTCATGCCGAAGAGGTGAAGAAGGCTTATGGCTGTGCTCTTCCTTCCTTAATCAGACGGGAAGAGTCTATTGACTATCCGGGAGTGGAGGGGAGACGGAAAGGCCGAATCTCTCGCACTCAGCTGGCGGAAATCATTGAACCGAGGATTGAAGAGCTCCTTACTCTCGTTAACGCGGAAGTGGAAAGGACTGGTCTCTCGCACCTGATCTCTGCCGGGGTGGTTTTAACCGGAGGAGCTTCTCTCCTTACCGGTCTCCCGCAGATGGCGGAACGGATATTTGAGTTACCGGTAAGAATGGGCCGGCCTAATGGAAGAACTAAGGGTTTGGAAAGGATAGGAGATAGTCCCATCTATGCTACCGGAGTGGGATTAGTTCATTACGGCTTAGATTGTCGGCAGGGAAAAAGAATGGCTCATTTTAAGGGAAGGAACTTGTTCAGTCAGGTAGCCCTGAGGATGAAGGAATGGTTAGGGGAATTTTTTTAGCCAACAAGTAATTACTCAGGTATGGCCACAAAGACACGCCTCACGCCTCACGCTACAGACTACAGGCTTTCAAGCGTGAAGCGTGAAGCCTATCTGGTGCCCTGGTGCTCATTAAGGAGGAGAGAAAATGTTAGAATTTAAGGATGAGTTTGATTGTGAAGTCGATATAAAGATTATCGGAGTAGGAGGCGGAGGAAGCAACGCTGTTGACCATATGGCTGAGGCAGCTCTTTGCGGTATAGACTTTATTGCCGTCAATACCGATGCCCAGGCTTTGAGGATGTCTTCTTCGCCTCAGAAGATTCAAATCGGGACAGAATTAACAAAAGGACTAGGTTCGGGAGCCAATCCGGAGATTGGGCGAAAGGCGGCCTTCGAAGATCGAGAGAGGATTGCTGAGGCCTTGAAGGGAGCGGATATTGTTTTTATCATCGCTGGATTGGGAGGAGGAACAGGGACTGGGGCCAGTCCGGTAATTGCCGAGGTAGCCAAAGAGGCAGGAGCTTTGACGATGGCTGTGGTTACTAAGCCCTTCCTTTTTGAAGGAAGAAAGAGAAGCCTCCAAGCAGAATCTGGACTGAAAGAGTTGGAGGGTAAGGTGGATACCTTGCTCTGTATTTCTAACCAGAAACTCTTTGCCTCAGCGGAAGAGGAGGCCTCTTTCCTCGATGCCTTCAAGATGGCTGACGATGTCCTTCTTCAGGGGATAAAGGCTATCTCTGATCTGATTACTGTCCCGGGGCTTATAAACTTAGATCTGGCCGATGTGAGAACAATTATTTCTGAGGCGGGGGGAGCTCTCCTGGGAGTTGGTTTCGGCCGGGGAGTGGATCGGGCCAAGAGGGCGGCGGAGGGAGCGATCACCTGCCCCTTGTTAGAAAAAGCGGATATAAGTGGAGCCCGGGGAGTATTAGTTAATATTACGGGAGGTCCGGACTTAAGCCTGCGGGAAGTGGAGGAGGCTACTATCACTATCTATGAGACGGTAGATGTAAATGCCCATATTATTTTCGGGGCGGTCTTCGATAAATCTTTAAAAGGAGAAATGAAGGTGACCGTCCTGGCTACGGGACTGAAGAATGAAAGGGAAGAGGAACAACTCAATCTGGCGCTGGACAGTTTTTCTCAATTCCCGGTCGCCGAGGTGACGACCTCGGACAAAAGAGGCTTTTTTGGGAGAAAAAGGAAAAAGAAGGTCGCTATTCCAGAAGGATTTATCAAAGAGACAGCCTTGAATAGTAACCTGGATATACCTGCTTTTCTCAGACGGGGGAAGGGAGGGGGCGCAATGATGATAGATGGACATTAGGAAGCAATTATTAGCGGGGGAGATAGGGACTTGTTACAAGAAAGAAGCGGAGGTTTCGGTGCTCCTTGTCTATCCTAATAGCTACTTTGTGGGGATGTCCAGTTTAGGATTTCAGACGATCTATTATCAGTTGAACCAGCGTTCGGATACCTACTGCCAGCGGCTGTTCCTTGACTCTTCTCCTCCCCTATCGCTGGAGAAAGGATGGCCGGTAAGCAATTTTGATATCATCGCTTTCTCTGTATCCTTTGAGCTGGATTATCTGAATATCTTGAAAATATTAGATGTAGTTGCCATTCCTTTAAAAGGAGGAGAAAGGAGCGATGGCCATCCTTTGATTATAGCCGGAGGGATAGCCGTTTCGGCCAATCCGGAGCCTCTCGTGGAATTCATTGATCTTTTTGTCATCGGGGAAGGGGAAGAGGTTATTCATGAGGTTATTGATGCATATAAGACAGTCGCTAATCAACGTCCCCTCCTCAGCAGAAAAGAAATTCTTAAAAAGCTAGCTGAAATTGAGGGTATTTATATCCCCGGATTTTATCAAGTCTCTTATAATGAAGATGGAACAGTAAAAGCCGTTGAGGCCAGAGACGTTCCCGGAAAGATTAAGAGAAGATGGATAAGGGATATTGACAACTATCCAACTGTTTCCCGCATCTTGACCAAAAATACGGAGTTTGGGGATATGTATTTGCTGGAGATCAGTCGGGGATGTCCGGAAAATTGTTATTTTTGTTTGGCCAGCCATATTTATCGCCCCTGGCGAGTGAGAAGTTTAGAAAAGATATTAGAACAAGCGGAAGAAGGACGGAAACACCGAGAGAGGATAGGACTTATTTCGAATCTTGCCTCCCGCCATCCCCGGGTGGAAGAGATTTGTTCGCAGGTGTTAAAAATGAAAGGGAGGATCTCCCTATCCTCTCTCCGACCAGGAACTTTGAGCAAGACTTTGATTCGGTCCCTGGAGGAGAGCGGACAACGGACGATTACCTTGGCTCCGGAAACGGGGTCGGAGACCTTAAGGAAAACTCTTAATAAAGACATCAGCAACGAAGATATTCTGAGGTCAGTGGAATTGATAGCTAACTTCGCCGTTCCCAACCTTAAGCTCTATTTCATGATTGGTTTCCCCGAGGAAAAAGACGGAGACATGGCAGCTATTATCGATTTAGTGACTAAGGTAAAAAAGATATTGATGAGGGCAAAAAAGTCAGGTAGAATTACTGTTAGCGTCAATCCTTTCGTTCCCAAAGCTTCTACTCCTTTCCAGAGGGTAAGGATGGAGGAGGGAAAGACGCTTTCCCGGCGCCTCAAAATCCTGAAAAAGGGACTCCGGGGTTTAGGGAATGTCAAATTGATTCACGAAAGTATTAAGTGGAGCCTTTGGCAGGGGCTCCTTTCCCGGGGCGACCGACGGTTAGGAAATGTTCTCCTCTCAACCTATAGATGGGAAGGAGATTGGAAGAAGGCTTTAAGGGAAGAAGGGCTGGATAAGTTTTTCTATCTGCATCGGGAAAGAGGAAAAGAGGAAATATTGCCCTGGGATCACCTAATTTAAGGATAAGGCACAAAGTGACAGAGGCACAAAGGCACAAAGGAAAAGATAAAAGCTAATACTTGCAGTTTTTTTAGTTTTTTTTAACTTTGTGCCTATGTGCCTTAGTGCCTCTGTGCCTGTCCGTACCAGGGCTTGCCAGAACCTGCAAATCAGGGATAGAGAAGGAGGGATATTTGTATGGTTACCACATTGGAAAACAAAACAAACAACGGAAGAATGGCCTGGAGGGAAGAGCAGGGAATAAGACATCTTATCTTTCCCCGTTTTGGGGAAGCTGGTCTTTCTCTCCATGCTTTTACCTCTCGTCCCTTTGATCTTGGATTTGGAAGGAGGGAAAGAGAGGATGTTCTCAAAGACAGGAGAAAAGTATGCCGGGTTTTGGGGATAAACTTTCTTCTGCTGACGGCGGGAGAACAGGTTCATGGGGCCAGGATAGTCAAAGCTGGTGAAGAGGAGAGGGGAAGGGGAACACTCAGCTCGGAAGGAGCTATTCGCCAGGCAGATGGTTTTATTAGTAATGTCCCCGGCGTTCCCTTAACTATTCTTACTGCTGACTGTATTCCTATCTTTGTCCTGGACCCGGTCAGAAAAGCTATCGGTTTGGTTCACGCGGGATGGAGAGGAACATTATGTCGAGTGACGGAGAGCGTGGTGATGATGATGGGGGAAGAATATGGAAGCCGGCCGGAGGAACTGATAGTAGCTCTGGGCCCATCCATCGGACCCTGCTGTTATGAGGTGGGGGAGGAGGTAGTTAGTGCTTTTCAGGAGCAGTTTACGGATTGGCCATCGTTTATCTCTTCTAAGCTTGCCGGAGAAAGGTGGATTTTAGACCTCTGGGAGGCTACTCGTCTTCAATTGATAAGAGTTAAGGTTAAAGATGATAATATCATCAACATCCGCATGTGCACCAGCTGCCACAATGATGTCTTCTTCTCCCGGCGACGCGATGGTTCTCCTGCCGGCCGCATGATGTCCCTCATGATGCTTTAAAAGGGCCCAATCTTTCTACTAATAAAGAGCACAGGAATTTTTGTGTTGGAAAGAAGGAATTGACTTGAGAAAGAAGAAATGATAGAATTGCAGAGTAATTTTTTAAGCGCATTCTATCTAAAGTGAAAGGTGCCCATAGATGAAGAAGCAGGAAACAGCGAGCAAGAAATTGGAGAAGACAGGGGAAGGGGAGAGGAAATCTCTATTTCGGATATGGATAGTAGAAACATTGCTTCCCGCCGGGATTTGTGCTTTATTTATCATTACTTTCGTTGTTCGAATTTACCACATTCCCTCCGGCTCCATGAGACCGACATTAGAAGTTGGAGACCGTATCCTGGTGGCCAAATTTATCTATGGAATTCGGGTTCCTTTTACCGGGAGATGGCTCTTCCAGCGCCAACCTCCGCGAAGGGGAGATAATATCGTCTTCCTTTTCGATGAGGGCCAGGAAGAAGAAAGAGGGTTCGTTGAGAAAATTATCGGTTCCCTTTTCCGGGGAGAAGCCTGGAGTGAGAGAAAGAATTTTATCAAGAGGATAGTGGCCACCCCGGGGGAGCGAATGGAGATTAACGATGGGAATCTGTATATCAATGGGCAACTGATAGATGAATCCCCCGCTTTTCCCCGGGAACGATTTTATTATAACTTACATGGAGAGAATCTATTTTACACTCAAAGAGAGATAGCTATTCCGGAAAGTAATTTCTTTGTCCTTGGTGATAATAGCGCCCGTAGTCGAGATAGCCGCCACTGGGGATTTGTCCCCTTAGAAAGGGTCAGGGGGAAGGCTATCCTTATTATCTGGCCACCAGGAAGGATGGGAATTATTCGTTGACTCTTGACAAGAAGTCAGATTAGTAGTATCTTTTTGAGGGTCACCGAGGAAAGGGCAACCTATGTTGGGAAGGAAGGAAAAAATACAATCAAAGCTGGAAGGAGAAGCGGATAAGAAAAAAGTAAAGCCGAAATCGAAAAGAGGAGGAAGGAAGCTATCCCTTTCCCAGGAAAAGTGGCAAGAGATAAGTGAGAAAGCGAAATTAGCTGAGGAGCGATTTGACCGTCTCTTGAGACTTCAGGCGGAATTTGAGAACTATCGTAAGAGGGTTAACAGGGAGAGAGGCGAGTTCATTCAGTATGCTTTAGAAGATTTCATCTGTGACCTCTTGCCGGTAGTTGATAATTTCGAACGGGCTATTGCCTCAGCCCACCAGCACGACAATTCTCCGGCTCTGCTTCAGGGAGTAGAGATGATTTATAAGCAGGTGCAGGATGTTTTAGCCAAGAGGGGGCTGGAGAAGATAGAAGCTCTGGGTAAGAAGTTTGATCCCCGGGAACACGAAGCCGCGATGCAGGTAGAAAGTAAAGAGCATGCGGATAATACGGTTATTGAAGAGAGCTTAGCTGGGTATAAACTCAAAGATAAGGTGATTCGACCAGCCATGGTTAAAGTTTCTACAAAGAAGGCACAAAGGCACAAAGTAGCAAAGGCACAGGGTGAAGAAGTTAAGGACAAGAAAGCCCAATAAATTGGGCAACTACAAAGACGAACTGTAGTTGCTTGATTTATCAAGCTAACTAACAGGTGCTTATACTTTCCTATACCTTTAAAAAACTTACGACTTACAACTTTAACAAGGAGGTAAATAAAAGATGTCTAAGATAATTGGAATAGATTTGGGTACGACTAACTCCGTGGTCTCCGTTATGGAGGGAGGAGAACCAACTGTCATCGTTAATGCCGAGGGAGCCAGGACCACCCCTTCCGTGGTTGCTTTTACTAAAAGCGGGGAGAAGCTAGTGGGGCAACCGGCTAAGCGTCAGGCAGTTACCAATTCGGATAATACTATCTTCAGCATCAAGCGGTTTACGGGAAGGAAACATTCCGAAGTAGCTGAAGAAGAAAAGATTGTTTCCTACAAAGTAGGTGAAGATGATAAGGGTAATGTCGCGGTATTAGCTCAAGGTAAAAAATATACGCCTCCGGAAATAGCGGCGGCGATATTGCAGAAATTGAAACAGGCGGCGGAAGATCATTTAGGGGAAAAGGTTGAGGGAGCCGTTATTACTGTTCCTGCCTACTTTAACGATTCTCAGCGCCAGGCCACTAAAGATGCCGGTGAAATTGCTGGTCTTAAAGTAGAAAGGATTATTAACGAACCGACGGCAGCAAGTTTAGCTTATGGCCTGGGAAAGAAAAAGGATGAGAAGATAGCAGTATTTGATCTGGGCGGGGGAACGTTTGATGTTTCTATTCTGGATGTAGGAGATGGGGTTTTTGAAGTAAAAGCTACTAAAGGGGATACTCATCTGGGAGGAGATAATTTCGACCAGAAGATTATTGATTGGGTGGCGGGAGAATTCAAGAAAGAAAACGGTATTGACCTACGCAATGACAAGATGGCCCTCCAGAGGCTGAAGGAAGCGGTAGAGAAAGCTAAATGCGAACTGTCTTCCAATATGCAGACGGAGATCAACCTTCCTTTTATCACTGCGGATTCTACCGGACCCAAACATCTAACGATGACCTTAACCCGGGCTAAGCTGGAACAGTTAGTAGCAGATCTGGTTGAGAGGACCAAAGGACCGTGTCGGGATGCTCTTAAAGACGCCGGTTACTCACCTGATAAAATTGACGAAATCGTGCTTGTTGGTGGTCAGACCCGGATGCCGAAGGTGCAGGAAGTTGTCAAGGAGATATTTGGTAAAGATCCACATCGGGGAGTAAATCCTGATGAAGTTGTCGCCGTAGGTGCTGCTATCCAGGGCGGAGTGCTGAGCGGGGAAGAAGGACTCTCTGATGTAGTGCTTCTTGATGTTACCCCTTTATCTCTGGGCATAGAGACTTTGGGGCAAGTAATGACAAGGCTTATCGAGCGTAATACCACCATTCCTACCAGAAAGAGCCAGATATTTTCCACGGCTGCTGATAACCAGCCCGCAGTTTCCATTCATGTTCTGCAAGGGGAAAGAGATATGGCGATTGATAATAAAACCCTGGGCCGGTTTGACCTGGTAGGTATTCCTCCGGCTCCGCGGGGAATTCCTCAAATTGAAGTTACCTTTGATATAGATGCTAACGGCATTGTCCATGTGTCGGCCAAGGATTCGGGAACCGGCAAGGAACAGAAAATAAGGGTGGAATCATCCAGCGGGATCTCTAAAGAAGATATCGAGCGTATGGTTAAGGAAGCAGAGCAACATAGTGAGGAGGATAAGAAGAAAAAAGAGCAAGTGGAAATTAGAAATCAGGCGGATACTCTGATATATACAACAGAGAAGTCCTTGAAGGATTATGGAGACAAAGTCAGCGAGGAAGAAAAGAAAAAAATCAACGAAGCTTTGGATAAGGTGAAAGAATCTCTTAAAAGCGATGATGCTGAGACAATTAAAAAAGCTTGTGAGGGGCTCACCCAAGCTTCCCACAAATTAGCCGAGGCGATGTATCAGCAGGCAGCTAAACAGCAGACAGAAGCTCAGGCAAAGACAGAAACGCCAAAAGAAGAAACGAATAAGGATGAGAAGAAGAGCGAGGGAGAAGATATCATTGATGCTGAGTATAAGGTAGAGGACGAAGAGAAAAAGGAATAAGAAAAGTAACTACTTCAGGAGTCAGAAGTCAGGAGTCAGAATCCAGAATAGAAGAAGCACAAGCTTTCCTGTCTGTGTTAATTTCTTTCATTCTGACTCCTGACTTCTAAGTAGTTACATCAGCTTTTAAGCTAAGGATGAACCAAAAACTATGGCCAAGCAAGATTATTATGAAGTGTTGGGCGTCAGTCGGGGTGCCAGCCAGGAAGAGATAAAAAAAGCTTACCGGAGATTAGCAGTCAAGTACCATCCCGATAAGACCCCTGGCAAGGATTCCGAAGGGAAATTCAAAGAAGCAGCGGAGGCTTATGAGGTTCTGAGTGATCCTCAAAAGAGGACCCAATACGACCAGTTTGGACATGAAGGGATTCAGGCAGAGAGTAGTCGAGGGGGTAGTTTCGGCGGCTTTGGCTTCGATTTGGAGGAAGCCCTGCGTATGTTCAACAGTGCTTTTGGCGGTTCCTCAAGAGAAAGGACTGGATCTATATTCGATGATTTTTTTGGCGGGACCACTGTCGAAGAGGGAAAAGTTAGGCGCGAAGGAGCTAACCTTCGTTACGATTTAGAGATATCCTTAAGCCAGGCAGCTCTGGGGATGGAAATTGCTATTCAGGTTCCTCGTTCGGAATCTTGTTCCGTTTGTCAGGGAACAGGAGCCAAGCCGGGAACGACGCCTAAAACCTGTTCTACTTGCAGGGGGAGCGGGCAGGTAAGGTATTCTCAGGGGTTCTTCAGTGTCAGACAGACCTGTAACCGTTGTCGGGGAGAGGGGAAAGTTATTGAGACTCTCTGTGGGAATTGCCGCGGGGAAGGGAGTGTCCGCCACCGTCGTAAAATATTGGTGAAAGTGCCTCCTGGCGTAGAGACCGGTTCGCGTCTCCGTATGGCTGGGGAGGGAGAAGCCGGCCAGAGGGGCGCCCCTTCGGGTGATCTCTATATTATTATTCATGTCAAGGAAAACGAGCTTTTCGAAAGACATGGAAACGATCTCCTTTGTGAAGTACCTATCAGTTTCAGCCAGGCAGCTCTGGGAGCGGAGGTATCTGTTCCTACTCTCGACGGCAGCGTGAAGATGAAAATTCCCGCTGCCACTCAGACCGGGAGGGTATTTCGTCTCAAGGGGAAGGGAATAACCAACTTGCACGGTTATGGCAAAGGCCATCAGTATGTGCGTGTTGTTGTGGAGACTCCGGCCAGATTAAACGAAAAGCAGAAGGCAATGCTTCATGAATTCGTCAAATCAGGAGGTGAAAACAACCACCCCTTCAAAAAGAGTTTCCTGGAAAAACTTAAGAGAGCTCTTAGTGGATAAATCAATCTATTTTGTAATTTAAAATTTACAATCTTCAATTTACAATTCAAGTTTGCGACCGTAGGGAGCTAACTTGTTGTCCCCATCGTCTAGCCTGGTCTAGGACCCCAGATTTTCGATCTGGTAGCAGGGGTTCAAATCCCCTTGGGGACATCACCTCAAAGAGGACTATCCCAGATTTACGGAGCAATAACTCGTAGAATTTGGAATTGACAAGCTTTCTAAGTCATCAACGCGAGATTCAAGGCTATTAGTTTCATTCTCCGTATCCATAATATTCCCCAAGCAATATTTCTATATCTTATCCATTTCTTCAATCGCTTCACTAACAATATCATCCATTAGCTCTTCTACGGATACAATCTTTTTCACTTTCCAGACATTGCTCCCGGCAAATACAACCGCCTCGTCCAAATTACCGATTACAGCATTGAATAAGGCTTTGGCTATGCAATAAGGGGCCGTCTTGGGATTACAGGTTTTAATACACCGGTAATTACATCTAAATGGCACCCCGTCACCATTTATCACCCTGTCAATAAGCTCAGTTTTTATTGCTCTTCCCGGCATGCCAACGGGACTCTTTATAATAACAATGTCATCTTCCCCAGCGGTGAGATATAGCTGCTTGAATTCATCTGCTACCGGGCACTCAAAGGTAGCAACAAATCGGGTGGCTATTTGCACGCCCTTTGCTCCCAACCCAAGAAATTTAGCAACATCTTTCCCGTCAAATATCCCCCCTGCTGCTATGACCGGCATGTTTATACCTAAATCTCTTTCGTATTCTTTAACCACTTTCAAAACATCTACTACTAAATTCTCTAAGTTATCCCCTTTATGCGATTCCAAATCTTCAAATTTAAAACCTAAATGTCCTCCTGCCAGTGGACCTTCCACAACAATTGCGTCTGGCAAGCGATGGTAGCGTTTTTTCCAGGTCCTGATTATAAGAGCAGCCGCCCTCGCTGAGGAAACGATTGGCCACAGCCCTATTGAGTGGCCCTCGGTAAATTCCGGTAACTTCAAAGGTAAGCCTGCTCCCGAAACGATGAAATCAGCTTTCTCCCTCGCGCTGGTTCGCGCTAAATCCTCATAATTGTCCAAAGCCACCATTGCGTTTACACCTACAATGCCCCCGGTCAATTCTTTGGCCTGCCGTATCTCTTTTTCAAGCCCCGCTCTTGAGGCTTTAATAAAATTCGTTTCATTCTCTTCTGTGCCATAGCCAAGACCTACACTGGCTATAGTTCCTGCTCCACCATAATTTGCAACGGCACTGGCTAAAGGAGCCGTAGATACTTTAACCCCCATGGCGCCTTGAATAATCGGTATTTTTATCTGTAAATCACCAACTATAAGTGGCTTCAATTTATTAGACACAATAATTATCCTCTGGCAAGCACATCTTCCAGTCCCTCCTCTATAAAAAGCAATATTGTATTTCTTATTCTAACCTCAGGGCCTGATTTTAGCGCCTTCTCGCTAATCAGAGATCCATTAGCAAAAAGACCGTTTGTGTTATTTAGATAGTAATCTGATATTGATAGTCCTCTTACGCCTGTCATAATAGTAACATTGCTTCCGCTACAATTCAAGTAGAATTTAAAAGTAATGAATTTAACAACAAGACCTAACTTTTTCTTGCTAAATGCGCTTCTTTGTGGTAATATTTTTTTGGCTTTGGATGAGGTCCTAATTTTAATGCTGTCTACCGTGAGTTAACAGATGCCTACTTATGAATATGAATGTCAATCATGCCAGCATGCCTTTGAGGAGTTTCAGAGTATTACCGCTCCTCCCTTGAAGAATTGCCCTGAATGTAATGGTCCTTTGCGCAGACTGATAGGAGGAGGGGGAGCTATAATCTTCAAGGGCTCGGGATTTTATACTACTGATTACCGCAGTGCGGAATACAAGAAAAAAGCTAAGGAAGAGTCTGCTTTCAACGAAGGAAAGAAAAAGGAAACGAAGAAGGAAAAGAAAAAAGACGCGGAGAAAAAACCTAAATGAAAAAATCTATCTCTAACCTCAGAAATTTCTGCATTATTGCTCATATTGACCACGGGAAGAGCACCTTGGCCGACAGGATGCTGGAATATACTCATACCATTGATAAAAGGGAATTCCGCGACCAGGTGCTTGACGATATGGAGCTTGAGCGGGAGAGGGGTATCACCATAAAGGCGAAGGCGGTAAGATTGAACTATACGGCCCAGGATGGGAAGCCATATATTTTTAATCTTATAGATACGCCCGGGCATGTAGATTTCAGCTATGAGGTATCCCGGAGCTTAGCCGCTTGCGAAGGGGTCCTTCTCATTGTGGATGCGGCGCAGGGGGTTCAGGCCCAGACTATCGCTAATGTCTATATGGCCATGGAACATAACTTGAACATTATCCCCGTGGTTAATAAAATAGATCTGGAAAATGCCGACCCCGAGGCTACCATAGAAGAATTAAGGAACATCCAGGGGCTTGATGCTTCCCATTGCCTTCTTGTCAGCGCTAAAGAAGGTACCGGTACGGAAGAGTTATTAGAGGCTATTATCCAGCGCATTCCTCCTCCTTTGGAGGGAAGCGAGGATTCCTTGAGGGCGCTTATATTTGATTCCTCTTTTGACACCTATAGAGGCGTAGTAACTTATATAAAGGTAGTTTCTGGCTCCATCGGGAAGGGCGCTAAAATTCTCCTTATGTCCAACGGCAAGGAGTTTGAGGTTGTGGAGGTGGGCATCTTTAAGCCTGGGATGCAGGCGACCGAAATTCTCACGGCCGGTGAAGTCGGCTATTTGATGGCTAATATTAAAAGCGTTAGGGAAGCCCGGATAGGAGATACCATCACCTCCGCTCGTCAGCCGGCCAGGGAACCTCTGTCCGGATATAAGCCGGCTAAGTCTATGGTTTTCTCGGGACTCTACTCCGTGGAAACGGGTGACTATGAGTTATTAAGAGATGCTCTGGGTAAATTGAGCTTGAACGACTCCTCTTTTATTTATGAACCGGAGACTTCCCCTTCCTTTGGGTTTGGGTTCCGCTGCGGTTTTTTGGGGCTTTTACACATGGAGATTGTTCAGGAGCGCCTGGAGAGAGAATATAACCTGGATTTGATCTCTTCGGCTCCCAGTGTTCGCTATCGGGTGAAGGTGAAAGGAAAAGACCCTTTCTTCGTAGATAATCCGGCCCGTCTTCCCTCAGCTCAGGAGATAGAGTATATAGAAGAGCCTTTTGTTAAGATGAGCATAGTCTCTCCCGATAAATATATAGGGGCATTAATGGAGCTATCTCGGGATAGAAGGGGTATTTATATTAGCACCAGTTATCTTGACCTCACCCGGGTAGTAATGATTTTTGAATTTCCTCTGGGCGAGATAGTTATAGATTTTCACGATAAACTCAAGTCCGTGACCAAAGGTTATGGCTCCCTCGATTACGAGTATATAGGTTATAGAAAACAGAAAGTTGTGAGGCTCGATATTCTTCTCAATGGGGAAATGGTAGAGGCCCTGGCCAGCATAGTCCATTGGGAGAAGGCTTATAAGAGAGGAAGATCTTTGACTATGAAACTTAAAGAGGTTATTCCGCGGCATCAATTTCCCACCGCTGTGCAGGCGGTCATTGGCAGCCAGGTTGTGGCCCGAGAGACGATTAGGGCTTTTCGCAAGGATGTTACCGAAAAGCTTTACGGAGGAGATATAACTAGGAAGAGGAAACTTCTGGAAAAACAGAAGCGGGGCAAGAAACGGATGAAGAGAGTGGGCAAAGTAAATATACCTCAGGAGGCGTTTTTGGCGGTGGTAAAGACATTCTAAGCTACCTTCTTCGGTTCTGATGGTTTCCTCAGGTGTTCCCTTTCCTGCGCCAGTTCCTTCCCGGCTTTAAAAGCTTCCTTTATAGCCAGAGGATGGTTGAGGATAGCCCCCTTTGCATCGATGCGCTCGTAAAGAAGGTTACCACTATACTCCATCTCCAGCACTTCGAAGAAATATTTCATGGTTACCTTTGCCCCCTCAAATACCTTCTTGCCCTTTGTTCCTCCCACGGCGATGAATAAGCCTTTACGGGGGGGGTGAGGTTTTTTTTCAAAAAGAGGTCTTTCCAGTACATGCTTTCTTGCCCAGAGCGCCTGGCAGCGGTCAATTACCATCTTAGCTTGAGCACAATGGGCCATAAAGTAGATAGGGGAGGTAAAGACGAGGCGGTCGGCAGCTATAAACTTCTTATAAAGGACCTGCATACCGTCTTTAATGATGCATTCGCCCTTCTTGAAACAACGGTCGCATTCGAGACAGGGAGAGATTTTGAGATCCTTGAGAAGAATCTTCTCTACCCTTGCTCCTTTGCTCTTTGCCCCTCTTAAAGCTTCATCAAGAAGAATGTCCGTATTTCCTCTAACGCGGGGGCTGGTGGAAATACCTAACACCTTCATCGTTGTCCTCCTTCTGTTCGTTCCCTGATAATATCATATTACACAGGGAAATGCCAAAGCTTTTTAGTTAGAAAAAACTGGCACTTTTTTGTTGTTAGGAAAGTTTCCCTATGATATACTTATGCATATGAAAATCTCTTTCCCTCATATGGGCAATATAGATATCGTTATGAGAACCGTTTTAGAGAAGCTAGGACAGGAGGTAATCGTTCCTCCTCCTATAAGCCGGAGGACTCTCAGCCTGGGTGTGAGGCATTCTCCGGAATTTGCCTGTCTTCCCTTTAAGGTGAACTTAGGCAATTTCATTGAGGGGTTAGAAAGGGGAGCGGATACTCTCCTCATGATGGGGGATAATGGCCAGGGGTCCTGCCGACTGGGTTTCTATGCCCGGACACAGGAGGTTATTCTTAGGGAGTTAGGATATGATTTCCGCATGATTACCCTTAACAGCGAAACGAAAAGCGGATTCGTAAAAATCTTAGTCGATTTTGGCCAGGGTAAGTCCCGGAAAGAGATCATCTCCGCTTTCTGGCTAGGCTGGCGGAAGATGAGGCTTTGCGAGGGAGCCGAAAAATGGAGTCATCGCATTCGTTCTTATGAAGTGAATCAAGGGGATACGACCCAGGTCTGTCAGCGGGCGATTAAGATGATAAATGAGTCGCAGAATATCTCTCAACTGAGAGAGGCCCGGGGAGAGAGCCAAACCTTATTCAAGAATATTGAGCGGGACCGGGACCGTCGGCCCCTGAGGATTGCGATCACTGGAGAGATCTATGTTGTTTGGGAACCCTTCGTTAATTTGAATATAGAAACCAAGTTGGGTGAGATGGGTGTGGAGGTAATCCGATGCCTCTGGCTAAGTGAGAATATTTTGCACCGCGTCCATCTAGACTTCTGGAGCTGGAGGTCAAAGAGCCGGGCCCTCAAGGCGGCGGAACCTTATTTAGGATATAACGTGGGAGCAGAGTGTAATATCTCAGTGGGGAATGTCGTTATCTCCAAGCGGCGGGGTTACGATGGCCTTATTCATCTCATGCCTTTTACCTGCATGCCGGAGATTGTCGCCCAAAGCATTATACCCAAGGTGAGCCGCCATTATGATATGCCTGTCCTCACCTTCATTCTCGACGAACATACGGGAGAGGCGGGGATGGTAACCCGTCTGGAGGCTTTTGTGGATTTGTTAGCAAGGAGGCGGGAGAAGATAAAAAGGAAAGACTTTAATTGAACTCGCTAATGGATTATCATCCCAGCCGGGAGGAATTTCGACGCCTGACCAAAAAAGGAAATTTGATTCCCGTTTACAAAGAGATACTGGCGGATATGGAGACGCCGGTCTCGGCCTTCCGAAAGATTTCTGATGATGGGTATTCTTATCTTTTGGAAAGCGTGGAGGGAGGGGAGAAATTAGGACGGTATTCCTTTCTGAGCAGTGGTTCGGAGCTCATCTTTAAAAGCAAGGGAAGAAGGGTAGAAATTAGGCAGGGCCGGAAGAAAAAGACCCTGGTCGTTAAGGGTGATCCCCTGCAAGCGTTAAAAGAGGTTATGTCGAGATATAGGCCCGTTATCCTCAAGGGATTGCCTCGCTTCCCGGGAGGAGCGGTGGGCTATATCGGTTACGATATGGTTCGCTTTTTTGAAAAACTTCCCCAAGAGAACATTGATGACCTAAATTTACCTGATTGTATTTTTATTTTTAGCTCCTGCTTGGTAATATTTGACCACATTAACCATACCATTAAAATCGTTTCCCATGCTTTTATCGAAAGCAACGCTTTGCCTTCCAGCCAGCAGGTGGACAGGGCTTATAAGTTAGCCACGGAGAAGATAGATGAGATCGTCCACAGGCTGAGGAAGTCAGTTAAAACTATCCCCCGGTCTCCAGGGAGGAAGGCCTCCTCCCCGCTCAAATCTAATTTTACCCGGCAGGATTTTATAAGGCAGGTGAGGAAAGCCAAAGATTATATAAGAGCCGGGGATGTTATTCAAGTGGTTCTCTCTCAGAGATGGGAGAAGAAGATTAAAGCTCGCCCCTTTGATCTTTATCGGGCTCTGCGTTCGATCAATCCCTCACCCTATATGTATTTTCTGAAATTCGGGGATTTAAAGATTGTAGGTTCCTCCCCGGAGATTTTGGTTCGGGCCGAAAAGGGCAAGGTTACCTTGAGGCCCATTGCCGGGACCCGACCCCGAGGAGAGGATGAAGAAGGAGATGAAACCCTAAAGAAGGAACTATTAGCTGATCCCAAGGAGAGAGCCGAGCACATCATGCTCGTTGATCTGGGAAGGAACGATGTGGGGAGGGTATGTTATTACGGCAGTGTCCGGGTTGATGAGTTGATGACCATCGAAAAATATTCTCATGTTATGCATATTGTCTCCAACGTGGTGGGCAAGCTAAAGAGGGGAAAGGACCAGTTTGATCTCCTACAAGCTTGTTTCCCGGCCGGGACGGTAACTGGGGCTCCCAAGGTGAGAGCTATGGAGATAATTGAGGAGCTGGAGCCAACGAGAAGGGGCCCTTATGCCGGAGCGGTGGGCTATTTTAGCTTCTCCGGGAACATGGACAGTTGCATCACCATCAGAACTATAGTTGTCAAGGGAGATACTGCCTATATCCAGGCGGGAGCGGGCATTGTCGCCGATTCCCATCCGGAGAGGGAATATCAGGAAACGAAAAATAAGGCCCAGGCCCTCCTCAAGGCCCTGGAAATGGCTGAACGGGGGTTAGAATAATCATTACGACCGTAAAAAAAGCTTCTTCAATGCTCAATAAGATAATTAAAAATAAGAAGATTGAAATTGAGGATAAGAAACAAAAAGTTAGTTTAAGTGTACTCAAAGCCAGACTTATGGAGGTCGGGAGGACCCATCCCTTTAAAGAGGCGATATCTAAACCGGGGGGCATTAACCTTATTGCCGAGATTAAGAAGGCTTCTCCCTCTCGGGGAGTGCTCAGGGGCGATTTTAACCCCGTAGAGATAGCTAAGATCTATGAGGAAAATGGAGCCAGAGCTATTTCCGTACTGACCGATGAAAAGTTTTTTCAGGGGAATATAAATTTTTTAACTGAAATAAGAAAGGCAACTACTATTCCCCTTCTCCGCAAGGATTTTATTATTGATAAGTATCAAATTTATGAATCTCGAGCCTACGGGGCGGATGCTCTCCTTCTCATCGCCGCTATTTTGTCCCGGGAGGAGATGGATGACTTTCTTTCCCTAAGCCGGGACTTAAGTATGAATTGTCTCGTAGAGGTGCATACAGAGGAGGAGTTAAGGAAAGTTTTGGATACCCCGGCAGAAATCATTGGGATAAATAACCGCGATCTCAAAACTTTTGAGGTTGACCTTTCCGCCACGGCGCGCCTGAAGAGATTAATCCCTCCCGGCAGAATAGTCGTTTCCGAAAGCGGTATTCAGAGTCGGGAGGATGTGCAGCTATTGGCTGAGGATAAGATAGAGGCTATCCTGGTGGGCGAATCTCTCTTGAGGAGCGAGGATATAGGAGAGAAGGTGAGAGAACTACGGGGAGGAAGGGGAAAGTGACCCGGGTGAAGATATGCGGGATAACTAATCTGAAGGACGCTCAGGCGGCCGTGGAGGGGGGTGCGGATGCCCTGGGGTTTGTCTTCGCTGAAAGTCCTCGTCAGATTAATCCGGAGGTCGCAGTTGGAATTATTCGTTCCCTGCCTCCTTTTCTTACCTGCGTGGGTCTTTTTGTGGATGAATTGCCGCAGGTGGTCAAGGAGATTATAAAGGAATGCCGATTGGATGCGCTCCAGTTTCATGGGGGAGAACCTCCTGGCTATTGCCGGCAGTTTATGATCAAAACAATCAAGGCCTTTCGCCTCAGGAACGAGGATAGCTTAGAGATTATTTCCCATTATCAGGTGGATGCCTATCTTCTGGATACCTATAGGGAGGGAATTCCCGGGGGAACAGGGCAGTCCTTCGACTGGGATTTGGCCCTCCGGGCTAAAGAATTTTCCCGCCCGATTATCTTAGCGGGGGGGTTAAGGCCGGATAATGTAGCTGAGGCTATCGGGAGAGTTAGACCTTATGGGGTTGATGTGAGCACCGGCGTGGAAGCGAAACCGGGGAAGAAAGACCATAAAAAGATGAAAGAGTTTATAGAAATAGCGAGGAGTGTCAGATAGGCTTCACGCTATACGCTGCAGGTTGCAGACTGCAGGCTTTTAAGCGTGAGGCGTGAGGCGTGAAAGGAGTGTGGGGATTTGAGTTTTCCGGATAAGAGGGGATATTTTGAGAATTTTGGTGGGAAGTTTATTCCCGAGACCTTGATGTTTGCTCTTTCGGAATTAGAGAAGGCCTATGCGGAGGCGAGGAGGGACAAGACTTTTCAAAAGGAGCTTGCCTATTACTTGCAGGAGTATGTAGGAAGGCCAACCCCTCTTTACTTTGCAGAGAGGTTAACCAAAAGGCTAAGGGGAGCAAGAATTTATCTCAAGCGGGAGGATTTGGCCCATACCGGAGCTCATAAGATCAACAATACTTTAGGACAGGCGCTTCTGGCCCGGAGGATGGGCAAGCAAAGAATCATTGCCGAGACGGGAGCGGGACAGCACGGGGTGGCTACGGCTACGGCAGCAGCTATGTTTGGATTAAAATGCGAAGTCTATATGGGGGAGGAAGACATTAGGAGGCAAGCTCTGAATGTTTTTCGCATGGAGTTATTGGGAACGAAAGTTATTCCCGTATCTTCCGGAAGCAAGACTCTGAAGGATGCTATCAACGAAGCTCTCCGGGACTGGGCAACCAATGTGAGAACTACTCATTATCTTATCGGTTCGGTAGTGGGGCCTCATCCCTATCCCTTATTAGTGCGAGATTTTCAAGCGGTGATCGGGAAAGAAGCCAGAAAACAGATTCTTAAAGTAGAGGAGAGACTCCCCAATTATCTTATAGCCTGCGTGGGAGGAGGGAGCAATTCTCTGGGACTCTTCCATCCTTTTTATAAAGACAAGGTTAAGTTTATTGGAGTGGAGGCTGCTGGCTTAGGACTGAAGACAGGGAAACATGCCGCCAGCCTGGTGAAGGGAAGCGCTGGGGTTCTCCACGGCAGCCGAAGTTTTATCCTCCAAAACAAAGATGGACAAATTCTCTCCACTCATTCTGTCTCCGCCGGCCTGGACTATCCAGGGGTGGGTCCCGAGCATAGTTTCTATAAGGAGAGCGGCCGGGCAGAATATGTTGCTGTTACCGACAAAGAAGCCCTGAAAGCTTTTCAGTTAACAGCGGAGTTAGAGGGAATAATCCCGGCTTTGGAATCGGCTCATGCCCTGGCCTATGTGATGAAATTGGCCCCGAAATTAAGTCAGCGCCAAATAATCATCATCTGCCTTTCCGGGAGAGGCGATAAGGATGTTCAGATGGCGGGGGATGCATTGGAAGAGAGAGGTAGGGGAAAATGAGTAGAATCGGGGAGAAGTTTGAGGAATTGGGGAAGAAGGGCGAGAAAGCTTTCATCGCTTTTATCACTGCCGGCGATCCCAATTTAGAGACTACCAAATCTCTGGTTATAGAGTTAGAAAAAAGGGGAGTGGACATCGTTGAATTGGGGGTTCCTTTCTCTGACCCCTTGGCTGATGGGCCGACGATCCAAGCCGCCTCTGAGAGAGCCTTAAAAAATAAAGTTAGTTTGAAAGATATCCTGGAGTTGGTTAAAGGCCTAAGGAGGAGAGTAGAGATTCCCCTCGCTCTGCTCACTTATTACAATCCCATCCATAAATATGGTTTGGAGAAGTTTTCCCGGGATGCTGTTAGAGTTGGAGTTGACGGAGTAATCGTTCCCGATTTACCCCCGGAAGAGGGGAAAGAGCTAAAAACCTTTGCCGGGAAAGTGGGATTGGATACTATCTTTTTAGTAACTCCTACCAGCACTTCGGAAAGGATAAAGTTGATTGCCAAAAACTCTACAGGGTTTATCTACTATGTTTCTCTGATCGGAGTTACCGGAGCCCGGGATAAACTGACGGAAACGATAAAACCGGCCTTGAGAAAAATTCGCCGCTTCACCGAAAAGCCTATTGCTGTAGGTTTCGGCATCTCCCAACCCCGCCAGGTGAAAGAGATTGTCTCTTTTGCCGATGGGGTAATTGTGGGAAGCGCTATTGTCAAGAGAATCGAGGAGAACCTGAACCACAAGAATCTAACCGGGCAGGTAGGAGAGTTTGTAGAGGGGTTAGTTAAGGCGGCCAGGGGAAAATAAGGGAATCATATTCTTTAATGAAAACAATCTCTAAACAATCTAATCCTCTGGTGGCTATCGTTGGTCGTCCCAATGTGGGCAAATCAACCCTCTTCAATCGCCTTATCGGGGAGCGGAAATCGATAGTGGAAGCGGAACCGGGAGTCACCCGGGACAGGGTCTATGCTGAGGGGGAATGGGTGGGGAGGCAATTTTCCCTGGTGGATACCGGCGGCTTGATTCCCGATACTTCCGGGGAAATCATGAGCTTAGTCAGAAAACAGGTAAAGGTAGCTATCGAGGAAGCGGATCTTCTTATCTTCTTAGTGAATGTCCAAGAGAGGCTAACTGCTATTGATGAAGATATAGCAAAATGGTTTCGCCGGATAGATAAGCCTGTTATCCTGGTTGCTAATAAGGCTGATAATCCTCGCTTAGAAGAAGACGCGCTCTCTTTTTATCGATTGGGCTTATCTCATCCTATTCCTATTTCAGCTATGCATGGGCTTAATATTAACGAGCTC
Source organism: uncultured bacterium (assembly GCA_964529935.1). GTDB lineage: Bacteria > NPL-UPA2 > NPL-UPA2 > NPL-UPA2 > JAADIA01 > CAZGXS01. The sequence continues at coordinate 29,573 of CAZGXS010000001.1, forward strand.
CTCGATAAGATGCTCGAGTCTTTACCTTTAAAGGGGCAAAAAGGGGAGCAGAAAGAAGGAATTAAAGTTGCCGTTGTCGGACGGCCCAATGTAGGGAAATCATCCTTCATCAATACTCTTCTTCGGGAGGAAAGGCTCATCGTTAGCGATAAGCCGGGAACAACCCGGGATGCCATAGACACTGTCTTTTATATAGGCGAGGAGAAGTTCATTTTCGTGGATACGGCAGGAATGCGGCCGAAGAGCCGGGTGAAGAAAAAGGTGGAAAGTTATAGTATAATCCGGTCCCGAAGAAGCATAGAACGCGCTGATATCGTTCTCCTTCTCACCGATGCTCAGGAAGGGGTAACTTCCCAGGATAGCAAAATAGCCAGCTACATTTGTGAGGAGGGAAGAGGATGCATTATTGTGGTCAATAAGTGGGATCTAATAGTGGAAAGTTTAAAGTTGAAAGGGAAAAATAAAAGAAAGGGCCAAGCACCTCGGGTTGAAAGTTTAAGGTTGAAAGTTGAAAGTCAAAAAAATAATCAACTACCCTGGGTGGAGATGAAAAAAGTGAGGGAAGAATATAGCCAAGCATTACGGGATAAGCTGAGGTTTCTGAACTTTGCTCCTTCTACCTTCATTTCAGCTTTAACTGGGGAGGGCGTATTTAAAATTATCGATTTGATAAGGATGGTAGCTCATCAGCAGACAATTCGTCTATCTTCCGGTATTTTGGGAAAAGTGTTTGAAGAAGCTAAGGACCATTATAAACCGCCTGGCGGTCAAGCTAAACCAGTTACTCTCCATCGACTCAGTCAAGTGGGGATAAAGCCGCCTACCTTTGTCCTTTTTGCCAATCATCCTCAGTTTATTGCCGACCCTTATTTGCGTTATCTCAGCAATAGATTACGTCAGGCCTTTGGATTTGAAGGGACTCCCCTCAAAATTATTCCCCGGAAGGGAAGATGAAAGAGGAGCAAGACATTTTCTCCCTCACAGGTGGTTGCTCGCTGCTACGCTTCGGTCGAAAAGGGCAGCAATTAAACTCCCCGCCACACTTCTTGGCGGGTCAGACAAAATTTCTGCTTTAACCCTTTTCTTCCTCAGCTACGCGGACGCTGCGCTACCAATGTTCGCTTGAAAATACCTTGCTCTATGGTAGGAATGATAGAGATGATAAGATTGATTTTAATTACCATGATAGTTAGTTATCTCATAGGTTCGGTTCCTACCGCCTACCTCTTGGGGAAGCTGAAAGGAATAGATCTGCGCTGTGAGGGCAGTGGTAATGTGGGGGCAACTAATGCCTTCCGGGTGTTGGGTCCTTGGGCGGGTGCGCTCAGCCTCTTTCTAGATATAGGAAAAGGATGGTTAGCGGTAACGGTTCTGGCGAATGTTTCTGTTGATCTTGCCGCTCTGTTTGGCGTAGGAGAAGTTCTACCCTTGGGAGCCGGACCGACAGATTGGCTGAGGGTTATAGCCGGAATTTCTGCCATTGCCGGGCATAACTGGACCATCTTTCTTAAGTTTAAAGGCGGAAAGGGTGTTGCTACCAGCACAGGCGTCTTTTTGGGTTTAGCTCCGGGAGCGTTAGGATTAAGCCTGCTCCTCTGGTTGATAATAGTTATCCTAAGCGGTTATATCTCTCTTGGTTCGATGTTAGCGGCTCTTGGCCTCCCCTTGTTTATCTGGCTTTTGAGGGGAGAAACAGAACTTGTTTTCTTTGGCCTCCTGATAGCTATTTTAGTCGTCATCCGCCATCGTTCCAATATAGAAAGATTGCTCAAGGGAGAGGAAAATAAAATTTTTTTAGGGAGAAAAAATGTCTAAAACAATAGCCATTCTGGGAGCAGGAAGCTGGGGATGTGTTCTGGGGGTTCATCTCTTTAAGAAGGGCTCTGAAGTCCGGCTCTGGGACCTTGTCCCTCAAGTGGAACTAATCAAGGAGAAGCGGGAATGTCTTAAGATCCCGGGGTTGGTTATTCCCCCGGGGATAAAGGTTACTTCCCAAATGGAGGAGGCCCTGGAGAGAGCTCAAATCGTCGTCGTGGCCATTCCCTCTCAGATAGTGCGAGAGACAATCCAAAAAATGAAGGAGTTGCCTCTTCCTTCTATTATAGTTAGCGCCAGCAAGGGAATTGAGAATAAGACTTTAAGGACTATGTCGGAAGTTATCCTTGCCGTCCTGGGGGAAAGGCCGGTCGTTGTTCTCTCCGGTCCCAGCCATGCTGAGGAAGTCTGTCGCGGCATTCCCACAACTATAGTAGCCTCCTCTTCTGATGAAAAAGAGATGAAAGAGGTTCAGCGGGTCTTTATGACAGAGACTTTGCGAGTTTATACCAATCCGGATATCCTGGGAGTAGAATTGGGCGGAGCCTTAAAGAATATAATCGCTATTGCGACGGGAATATCCGATGGTCTGGGCTTTGGGGATAATACCAAGGCGGCTCTCCTTACTCGGGGATTAGCGGAAATCTCTCGTCTGGGAATAGTCCGTGGGGCCAAACCTCTTACCTTTGCCGGGCTCTCGGGGATGGGAGATTTAATCACTACCTGTATCAGTCGCTACAGTCGGAATCGGAATTTAGGAGAGGCCATTGGCCAAGGTAAAAGCCTGGAAGAGGCTTTAGAAGATATAGGAATGGTGGTAGAGGGGATTCCGACGACTAAATCAGCTCATGATTTAGCTAAAAAATATAAAGTGGAAATGCCCATAACCGAAGAAATATATCAGGTTCTTTTTGAGGGGAAAAATCCCTATCGGGCCGTGACTGATCTCATGCTCCGGGACGCCAAGTCGGAAATCTAATATTTTCGCTTCCCACCTTCATCCCCTCCCCCGGGGAGAGGGAAGCCCCGTTAGATAAAAAGCTTATCTATCAACGGGATAAAGGTGAGGGGGGGTAATTTCAGTACCAGGCCAGGAAATCCAAAGAGGGTTTATTCTTTTTAAAGAGAAGTTTTTTTATTCTCTATTTTGCTTTGAGACACATTTTTATTGTCATCTTTTGCGGAAGATGATATAGTTTAAAAAGAATGAATTCAGAAATACCGAATAAATTATACTTTTCCATCGGGGAGGCTAGTCGTATTGCCGGAGTCGAATCCCATGTGCTGCGTTATTGGGAGTCGGAATTTAGTTGTCTTCGGCCACGCAAGGACAAGTCCGGTCGTCGGAACTATCAGAAGAAAGACCTGGAAACTATTCTCCACATTAAGGATTTGCTCTACTGCCAGCGATATAGTATCGCTGGGGCGAAAAGGAAGATGAAGGAAAGAGAAGAAGGAGAGCGGGGAGCAAAGAAAAAAAATTTTGTATCAACTTTGAAGGGGGTAAAGAAAGATTTACAGTCAGTTTTAAAGGCTCTCTCTAAGTGATGGGTTATTAGCTATTAGTTATAACCTTATACCCTTACGGGCACAAGCGGGCACAAGCGAGTTACGAGTTACTGTTTTTTTCGTTGTCGGGG
>CAZGXS010000002.1:0-16040 GCA_964529935.1 uncultured bacterium
CCCTGCAAAGCTTTCATACAGGCTTTCACCTTGGGAAGCATCCCCTTGATGATTACCCCTTCTTCCATCAGGCTTTTGGCCTCATCTATGGTCAGAGTGGAAATAAGAGATTCTTTGTCCTCCCAGTCTCTCATAATTCCGGGAACATCGGTAAGGATGAAAAATTTCTCTGCCCGGAGTTCCGTGGCTATTTTGGCTGCAGCTTCGTCGGCATTAACATTGAGTGCTTCGCCCTCCCTCCCTACTCCCAGGGGATTAATAACGGGGATACCTTCCCTTTTAGCAACGATCTCGGCTAACTCCGGGCTGATACCCTCTACCTCTCCCGCAAAGCTCATGTCCACCTCTTCCCCTTTCTGGTGGAGAGAAGGATATTTCGTGGCTTTGATAATATTCCTCAATCCTACAGCTTTCCCCCCCACCTCCTTTACGAGAGAGACTATCTCCTCGTTCACCCGGGATAAAATTTTGTTGACGATGTCTATGCTCTCTTTATCGGTAACCCGAAGTCCATTAACAAATCTTGACCCTTTTCCGGCTTCCTTTAAAGCCTCGGTAATAAGCGGGCCGCCCCCGTGAACGATAAGGGGATTCATGCCCACATATTTCATCAGGACAACATCAATGATAAAATTTTTTTCCACGTTTCCGTTGGCAATGGTGCTTCCTCCATACTTTATGACTATGGTCTTGCCATAGAACTTTTTGATATAAGGCAAGGCCTCAACCAGTATGCTGGCTTTCTCTAAAGCTTTTTCCATCATTTATATCCTCGCTACGCTCAAAATTTAGGCTGTTGAGTTTTTCAACAGACCCTATTTATAAACTTCAATGGCTAAGTCCGGGCAAATTACCGCACAGAGGGCACATCCGCTACATTTCTCCTTGCCTATCATCCTGACCGGTTGGTAACCAAAGTTATTGGTAGATTCAGCCACTCCCAAGAGATGTTTAGGGCAAACCTCTAGACACAACTGGCAGCCTTTACATCTTTCTTTATCAATAACCACTTTCCCCATATTCGCTCCGCTGAAGGACTACATCAGCAATTTTCCTTAAGATATTTCCTCTCTCTTTGAAGTAGATAAGCTCCCCTTTGGCTTTTTCGATTAACTCAACTACATTCCTCCTCGATTCCTCCAAGCCCAAGAGGGCAGGATAGGTTGCCTTTCCCTTTTTCTCTTCCTTGGTGTCCAAAATATCATCCCCTATCTGAAAGGCGAGACCAATATCCTGGCCATAGCGAGAGAGGCTTTCTATCTCTTCCTGTTTCCCTCCCCCTAAAATAGCCCCCACTTTCAAGCAAAGCCCCAGGAGCGCCCCGGTCTTCCGGCGGTGAATGGACTCCAGTTGGGCAGGCGTTACCTCCTTCCCTGCCGTCTTGAGGTCATCCACCTGGCCGCCAATCATTCCCAAAGTTCCCACGGCCCTGACCACTTCTCCAATGATAAGAGGAATTAAATTCTTGTTAAATCCCTCCACTCCCCCGTTTTTACTTACCAACCCAAAGGCCAGGGTGAGAAGAGCATCCCCTGCCAAGATAGCTATATCCTCTCCGAAGGCTTTATGGGAGGAAGGTTTTCCCCGCCGGTAATAATCGTTATCTAAAGCGGGCAGGTCATCGTGAATTAGAGAATAAGCATGAATCAGCTCCAGGGCACAAGCTGTAAGTAAAACCTTGCGGCTGTCACCACCCACTGCTTCAGCAGCCACTAAGGTCAACAAGGGCCTTAACCTCTTTCCGCCAGGGAAGAGCGCATATCGCATGGCTCGATGGATAATCGTTGGCGGCTCGCTCTCCGGGGGAAGATACCTATCCAGAGCCCCATTGATTAGCTTCTTTTTCTCCTCCCAGTAGATTTGGAAATCCACCCCGGCATCTGCCTGATTAGAATAGAAGTTCCCCATCCTTGCCCCCCGGCCCTTCGCTTCCCCCCTCATTCACCTCTTCCCCTTCCACCCTCGATACATCGAAGGGCTTTTTCTCTTTCTGGCCTTTCTCAGACTTAATGAGAACTTCTACCTTCCTCTCTGCCTCTTCCAATTTCTTACCGCAGAGCTTGGCCAATTGGACCCCTTCCTCATACTTTTTTAAGGAATCGTCTAAGGACGATTCTCCTCTCTCCAGTTCGCTGACAATCTTCTCCAGCTTCTTCAGAGCCTCCTCAAACTTTATCTCCGCCATAATTTCACCCCACGGCAATTCTGTTAGACAGTCTGACAGTTTGGCAGTTTGACTGTCCCACTGTATCCTGTCTAACTGTCTAACTGTATCTTCTCTACCCGGGAGAGGAAGCTTCCTTCCTTTACCCTGGTCTCCACTTCATCTCCGACATTTAAAGTGGATGTCCCTCTGATTACGGCTCTCTCCGGAAGCTTCAGGGATAAGCTATAACCCCGGCTGAGGACGCCTAACGGACTCAGGCTCTCCAACCTCCCAGCCAAAGTGGCTAATCTCTCCCGGCCAATCTCCAAAAGATGGCTCATCCCCAAGGTTAAGCTCCTCGCCAAATCATCTATCCGTTGCTGATGCTGGCGAATAGCCTCCCCCGGCTGGCGGAAAGCATAACTTTCCGTCGCCCTGGCAACTCTATTTTTAAGGAGAGCCAAAGCATTTAATAAAGTTCGTTTCATTCGGGCTTCAAGGACCTCGAGCTTATCGACCAGCTCCTTCTTGGCAGCCACCACTAACTCAGCGGCCGCGGAGGGAGTAGGTGCCCGGAGGTCAGCCACGAAATCGGCGATGGTATAATCTATCTCGTGGCCAACAGCCGAGATAATGGGAATCCGGGAACGGTAGATAGCTCGGGCGACCACTTCCTCATTGAAGGCCCATAAATCCTCCAAACTTCCTCCTCCCCGACCGATAATGATAACCTCAACTTCTCCCATCTCATTCAGCTCATCAAGGGCCTCGCTGATCTCTTTCGCCGCTCCTTCGCCCTGCACCCGCACCGGATTGAGGAGGAGCTCGACATTGGCAAATCTTCTCTGGATAACATTAATTATATCCCGGATAGCGGCCCCGGTGGGAGAGGTAACTATTCCAATTCTTAAGGGCAGGAGAGGGAGGGACTTCTTCTGGGCGGCGTCAAAAAGCCCCTCGTCTTGCAACCTTTTCTTTAATTGTTCAAAAGCAAGCTGGAGAGCACCTACCCCCCGGGGCTCCAATTTCTCCACTACTAATTGATACTCCCCCCTTCTCTGATAGACACTTACCTGCCCGCAGGCAACTACCTTTAACCCATCCTCCAGCTTAAACTCTAAACGCTGGTTCACGTTTTTAAACATAACCGCATGCAGTTCCGCTGCCTTATCCTTAAGGGTAAAATACATATGGCCGGAGGAAGGAATCCTCAAATTGGAGACCTCTCCCTCTACCCAGATATCGGGAAACCCTTCCTCCAAAACCTGTTTAATGCTCCGGTTAAGCTCACTTATCGTCCAAACATGCCGCTTTTCTCTGTTGGCCACTATCTTAGATCCCTTTGGCTCTTTAAGCAACTTAACACCTTCTTAAATCCAAAATCTCAATGTATTAAATTTCATTTTTGTCATTTGTCATTGATGTATTTATTTGTCATTATGGCTTTTGTAATTTGTCATCTTAATCTCTTCTCCACCTTCATCTGGACCCGCTCGATAGAGTCAGCTCTGCCAGTAGATGGGTTCAGGTCAAGAGCGACGGCGGAGAGCTGGATATCATCCTCAGCCGGCTCGAAACGAACCGGGAGCTGAGTGAGGAAACGTCGCAGAACTAAATCTGTCTTTACCCCAATGACTGATTCTGTGGAACCTGTCATCCCAACGTCAGTAATATATGCTGTCCCTTGGGGCAAAATTCTCTCATCGGCCGTCTGAACATGGGTATGAGTTCCCAGAACAGCACTCACTCTTCCGTCTAAAAACCAACCCATGGCTATCTTCTCCGAGGTAGCCTCAGCATGTATATCTACAACAATAAGGAGAGTTTCTTTCTTTAGCTTTTTTATCTCTCTCTCCGCTACCCGGAAGGGGCAGTCTAAAGCTTGCATAAATATCCGCCCGGATAGATTAATAATTCCTATCTTTAGGCCGCTGGGCATCTCCGCTATTGTAGAACCGAAGCCGGGAACCCCGGGAGGATAATTTGCTGGACGGAGCAACCTTCTCTCTTGATCAATTATGGGAATAATCTGCTTTTTATCCCAGAAATGATTCCCTGAGGTAATTATATCCACTCCGTCTAGGAAAAGTTCATTCATAACCTTGGGGGTAATTCCCGCCCCCCCGGCGGCATTTTCCCCGTTAGCTAAAGAAAAATCGATTCCCTTTTCTCTCTTTATCCGGGGGAGAAGCTCCTCAACCGCTTGCCTCCCTCCCCGGCCCACGATATCGCCGATGAATAGAATTTTCATGAAAAACTTCCTAACTACAGAGGGGGAAAATAAGGGTTCAAGGGGTCCAGGATTCCAGTGGTCAAGGGAAAATCTTTAAAAACAAACCCTTGAACCCTTGAACCCTGGGAAACTTTGTGCCTTTGTGCCTTATTTTGTTTTATGCCTACTTGGCATAGTCCACAGCTCTCGTCTCTCTGATAACGGTTACCTTGATCTGGCCGGGGTATTCCATCTGCCCTTCAATCTTTTTGCTGAGGTCGTGAGCGAGGCTCGTGGCTTCGGCATCGCTGATTCTGTTCGGTTCGACCATAACCCGAACCTCCCGACCGGCCTGGATAGCATAGGATTTTTCCACTCCCGAGAAAGAATTAGCAATTTTTTCCAGCTTTTCTAAACGTTTGATATAGCTCTCCAAGGTCTCCCGTCGCGCCCCCGGACGGGAAGCAGAAATGGCATCGGCAGCCTGAATGAGCACATCCAGGACAGTCTTGGGCTCTGGCTCTCCATGGTGGCTGGCAATAGCCTGGATAATCTGGGGAGATTCTCCATACCTTCTGGCTAAATCCGCTCCGATACGGGCATGAGATCCTTCTACTTCGTGGTCTACTGCCTTACCGATATCGTGAAGAAGCCCCGCTCGCTTGGCCATCTTAGCATCCATTTCTAACTCTGATGCCATAATCCCGGCCAGATGGGCTGCTTCCTGGGAATGCTGAAGAACATTCTGACCATAGCTGGTTCGATACTTCAATCTTCCCAGGAGCTTTATCTCCTCTGTATGGAGGCCATGAACCCCGGTTTCAAAGGCAGCTTGCTCGCCTACCTCCCGGATGTTCACCTCCATTTCCTGACGAACCTTCTCTACTACTTCCTCGATGCGGGCCGGATGAATCCTCCCGTCAGCGATCAATTTCTCCAGGGCAATGCGGGCAATCTCCCGGCGGATCGGATCAAACCCGGAGAGCGTCACAGACTCCGGAGTGTCATCTATAATGACATTTATACCGGTAGCCATCTCTAGAGCTCTTATGTTCCTTCCCTCCCGGCCGATTATCCTCCCCTTCATCTCATCGTTGGGAAGAGAGACCGCCGTGACCGTAGATTCGGTTACCTGGTCAGCAGCGCATCTCTGGATAGCTAAAGTTATTATCTCCTGAGCTTTCTTTCCGGCTGTTTCCTTGGTCTCTGCTTCTATCCTCCTGAGCATTACGGCTGCTTCTTGCCGAACATCATCTTCCATCTTCTTAAGGAGCAGCTTCCTGGCCTCCTCCCGATTTAGCCCGGAGATTCGTTGAAGTTTCTCCTTCTCTTCGTCCAAAAGGGCTTTAAGTTCTCTCTCTCTATCTCCCAGAAATTTTTGCCGAGTAACGAGCTGCCGGCCGCGCTCGGAAATTTCCCTTTCTTTTTTCTCCAAGAGGCCCACCCTCCGCTCTAAATTGGCCTCTCTCTCTCCTAATCGTTTTTCTAATCCGAGGAGCTCCTGGCGTCGCCCTCTCGTTTCCTCCTCAAATTTGGCTCTTGTCCGGTACAACTCCTCTTTAGTTTCTAAGCTAACCTCCCGCTTACTGGCCTCCGCGTCCTTCTCTGCTTCCGCGATGATCTTCTTCGCCAGAAACTCCGCTTGCTCCACCTTTCTCCCCGCCAGCAACTTCCTGGTCAGATAGCCAATAGCCAACAGGATAACCCCGCCCAGAACCATCAAAGCTAAGTGCATCCCTTCCAAATTCAACCAGTTAATGTTACCCACCCCCTTTATAGCCGTCAAATTATGAATGATTGGTGATGAGTTATAAGTTAACCCAAACAACTCTACCAAATTATATAATCAGGCCTCGGGGATGTCAAGAAAATAAGGGGCGGCCGGTTCAGGCTATCTCTACGGCAAACTGTTGATTAACGATATGTTCTGTAATAAAATACAAAACGCATGTAAATAAAATTACACAAAAACGCCAGAACTACTTTAGCCATTAGACAAGAGATCAGAGATTCTAAAGAGAGCATATATTCTTTAGCAAAAAAGTTCAGCCTTAACTGGGGAATGGTGAAGAGGTGGAAAGAGGCAGAAAGTCTGGAAGATAGATCAAGCCGGCCTCATAAACTCCGCACCGACTTAACACGGGAAGAAATCGAAAGAATCCTGTTTGAACGAACGCAGTTTAAGAAAACAATAGAGGATATCTTCTTTACTCTCGAAAAAGAGCAAAAGGATATTATCCTACAAAGTATCGTTAGCTAACACCTATTTATTCAATTTTTCCTCTAACCCGGCTACTCTCTTCAACAACTGGCCGAGCGTCTTACAGAGCTCGGGAAGCCTTTGGAGGCTGGCTTTTATCCTCTTTTCCTTCTGGTGAGGCCGGGCTGGGAAACCGGAAACCAGTGAATCGGGAGGAAGGCTTTTCATCACTCCAGCCCGGGCTGCCACGGCAGTATTATCGCCAATGGTCAAATGTCCAGCCACGCCGGATTGCCCGGCCATAGTTACTCCTTTCCCCAGAGTAGCGCTGCCAGAGATTCCCGCCTGGGCTACAATAATAGAGTTTTCTCCAATCACCACATTATGTGCAATTTGGACCAGGTTATCTATCTTCGTCCCCTTTCCGATTACCGTTTTTCCTATAGTCCCTCTATCTATGGCTACATTGGCTCCAATCTCCACATCGTCCTCGACGATGACGGTGCCAATCTGGGGAACTTTATGATGAACTCCTTTCACTGGCGCGAATCCAAATCCGTCACTACCCACTACCGTGCTGCTATGGATGATAACTCGCTTGCCGATAACAATCTTCTCTCTAATGGTTACATGGGGGTAGATGAGGGTTTCATCTCCAATTCGGCTCTTTCTCCCCAGATACACATGAGGATATATAATTACTTTGTCCCCAACCTGAACATCATCCTCAATGACTACATAGGGCTGGAGAGAAACATTGCTGCCTAGTTCTACATTCTTGCCCAGGATAACCGTGGGATGGATACTGGGAGGGGGAAGGACCTCACCGTTACCGTTAGCCAGGAGATTCATTACCATGGTGAAGGCTAAATAGGGGTTCTTGGTCTTAATAAGCGGCCGATGGTTATTTTCCACCCCCGGGCCAACGATTGTGGCTGAGGCTCGGGTGGTATTCATTAAGGAAGCGTAGCGGGGATTGGCGACAAAAGTTATATCCCCTTCCCTGGCCTCCTTTATGCCGGCTACTCCGGTGATAGCAATATCCTCATCACCAATGACCTGACCATCTACTAATTTTGCTATCTCTCCCAATGACATTAACATAATTTTATCCTATTAATAGATTCCATAATCAGTGGCTGGGCAGAGGAAAAGAAGGAATGGGGGAAACTCTGCCCCAAAAAGAGCCACTGATTAGCTTTTATTATAGCAATTTTCGTGCCACTCTTTGTTATATTGCCCCTCCAGAAAAGCCAGATTCCCACTAAGTTTTTAATTTGCTAAGGTTTAAAACCTAAAGTGTTTTTTCTCTGCCGGGAAGCCCTCTTTTCTGATTATCTCATTTTACCTCATTATGTAGCAATAATACCACATATGTGTAGGAGTCTTACTACAAAAAAAGGGGGGGGTGAGCGACCATCGCTAATAATCTTTAGGGTTAAGGTTAAGCTCTTTCATTTTCTGGTAGAGGTTTTTGCGGTCAAGTTGGGCCAGTCTGGCCGCCTGGCTGACATTTCCCCGGGCATCTTTTAAGATTTTGCTGAAGAATCTCCTCTCAAAAGATTGGAGGATTTCCTTCTTCGCTTCTTGATAGGAGAGGTTGTCGTTAACTTTCTTTAGAGCTGACCTCGAAGTCAGGGGCAAGGGTAAGGCCTCCGCGGGTAAGCGTTCTCCCGTTCCCAGAACGATAGCTCTCTCGAGAGCATTTTCTAACTCCCGGATATTCCCCGGCCAGTCGTAGTTAACCATCAATTCTAGGGCCTCAGGAACAATCTCTTTTATATTTTTTCCCAGCTCCCGATTGTAACGGCGGAGGAAATGGTAAGCGAGAAGAGGAATATCGTCCTTTCTTTCCCGCAAAGGAGGGAGATGGATAGGAATAACATTTAAGCGGTAATATAAATCTTCGCGAAAGGTTCCTTCCTCGGTATCTTTTTTTAAGTCCTGGTTGGTGGCAGCGATAATGCGAACATCAACGGGAACGGAGCCGGTTCCTCCCAGACGCTCGAATTCTTTCTCCTGTAAGACCCGGAGGAGTTTCGCCTGAAGATTGAGGCTCATTGCTCCTACTTCGTCTAAAAAGATAGTTCCTCCATCAGCCAATTCAAACCTTCCTCGTCGGTCACGGTGGGCTCCAGTGAAGGCCCCTTTCACATGTCCGAAAAGCTCCGATTCCAGAAGGGTCTCCGGAAGGGCGGCACAGTTCACCACGATAAGCGGCTCTTTCTCCCGGGGGCTATGAAAGTGAATAGCGCGGGCAATAAGTTCCTTCCCGGTGCCGCTCTCCCCGGAAATTAAGACAGTGCTTTTAGTGGGAGCCACTTGCCTCACTAACTTGAAAACCTCTTGTATCCGGGGGCTTTTTCCAACGATATCACGGAACTCATACTTGGCTTCTAATTCCTCCTGAAGATAGCGGCTCCGTCTCAAGAGCTTCTCCATGGCCAGGGCTTTCCCGGCCACTGCCTTCATTTCTTTCAGATCGAAAGGCTTGAGAATATAGTCGTAGGCTCCGGCTCTCATCGCTTCCACGGCTGTAGGCACAGAACCATAAGCGGTCATCACGATAACCGGAAGTTCCTCGTCTATCTTTCTGAGATCGCGGAGCAGCTCCAGTCCGTTTTTCCCGGGCATCTTCATATCGGTGATGACCAGGTTAAAATTGGCCTGTTTCATCTTATCCAAAGCTTTGTCCCCATTCTCGGCCAGACCCACCTGGTAGCCGTTTTCCTCCAACATCATCTGGAGAACCCGGCGCATCTTGGCTTCATCGTCTACGACAAGGATTTTAGCCGGCATACATCTTCCTCTCATTAAATGCAAAAATTAAAACCACATACCAAAGTTCAAAATATAAAAGCCTTTAAGAAAATTTTGGATTTTAACGTGTCATTTTGATATTTGAATTTACAATTAACTACTTGCTGGCAATCTCAAGAAGAAGGTTGTTCCCTTCCCCACCCGGCTTTCTACTGAAATTTCTCCCCCATGGCTTTCGATGATTTTGTGAACGATGGAAAGCCCCAACCCTGTCCCCCCCTCCCTCAGGCTGAAAAAAGGGTTAAAGATCTTAGATAATTTTTCCTCCGGGATACCGCAGCCGGTATCAGCAAAGGAAATTTCCAGGAAATTAGTTTCAGTTAAGGGATTTTCCTCTTCTGCTTTAAACTTTCGGCTTTCAACTTTTAACTGAGTAGCAACCGTCAGGGTGCCCCCTTCGGGCATAGCCTGGAGGGCGTTGGCGATGAGATTGAAAAATACCTGGGACAAAAGGTCCTCATCAACGAGCGCCGAAGGCATCCCCTTTTCATACTTCCTCACTACTTTAATGCTTCCTCCGGAAGTCTGAGATTCTAGTAGTCCCAGAACTTTATCTAGGACAGGAATTATGTCTCCTTTTTCCAGGTCCGGTTCTTGGGGGCGAGCAAAATCCAGGAAATTGGTCACTACTTTATTCAAACGGTCTGTTTCTTCTATAATGAAGTTGGTGAGTTCTTTCGACTTAAGTTCTTTACTTTTAAGCCTGTCCTGGAGAATCTGGGCGGAGTTCTTGATGATCCCCAAAGGGTTTCTGACCTCATGGGCTATCCCGGCGGAGAGCTCTCCCAGGGCAGCTAACCTGTCCTTGCGACGGAGCTCCTCCTCCAATTCCCTCATCTGCCGGAGCCTCCCCAGCATCAGATTAAAAGCCGAGGCCAAATCTCCGATCTCATCCCCGCCTCTCACTCTTATTTCCTGGTCCAGTTTTCCATCGGCTACCGAATGAGCTGCCTCGGCAAAGAGACTTATCCTTCTGGAGAGGCGCCTGGCTATAGTATAACTCAGGGCGGTAGCCATGACCACGCCCAAGGCAATAAGTAGAGGAAAAAATCGCCAGGTAGCTACCATAGCTTCAAAAGTGTGACGTTGGGGCACGCCAAAAAATATCATCCCCAACATCTTCTCGTTGCTACCCAGGAGTGGCTGATAAAGCCCCTTATATGGTTGCCCCTTGAAAATGGCCTCATCGTCAAAGAAAGGCTTCTTCTCGGCAAATACTCTCTCTTTCATCTCAGGCCTGAGCACCAGGTCCCTTACTGCCACGGTCTTCTCCAGGCCCGAGGGCATACCCCCCCTCCTTCTAAAAATCCTTACATTCACCCCGGTCAGATTTTCCATATCTTGAGCGAAGGTCTTACCTAAGGCATAGCCGATGATGAGGTTTCCTACCTTTCCCTGCTCATTCCCCACCGGCATAATTACCCCGGCCAGTAAACTTTCAAAGATGCTCACTTTCATAATGGTCATGGTGGGCTTTGCCTGATAAAAGCCATCCAAACGGATTTTTCCTTCTTTATAACTAATCCCCTCAAGTCTCCCCGGTATAAATATTGCTTTGGGGACTCGGGGGTCGGGATGAATAATAAGGATCTCTTCTCTCTGGCGCTGGAGAGAATCCTCCAGCGCGGTCCTGATTTCCGCCTTATCAATCCAGTCTCCGGCCACCCGGGCTGCTTCCTCACTGTAACGTTGGATCGCTTGCATCGTCTGGCGAGAGGATCTCCAGAGCTTCGCCTCGATTTCCCTATCCAAATGCTGGATATTGGCTCGAACGACAACGATGATGGCCAGAGTCATGGGAACCAAGCCCATAACCAGAAAGGCCAAGGTTAATTTGCTTTGTATTTTCAGTTTGGATAGTTTCATTTTCATATTTAAAGAATTAAGTTAGACAGATAGATAGTGGGACAGGATACAGTTAGGCAGTTAGACAGTAGGACAGTTAGTCAGGTAGACTAATAACTTAAACTGTCAAGCTATCGAACTGTCAAGTGACCGAACCATTGCTTTCCGCTTTTGTTCCTTCCCGCATATCAGGCATTGAAGATACCCTATGTCTCTGGATATGGCTAATACCCGGTACCGATGTTCGCACTCCCCTCGTTTTTGTTCCTTCCTCGAGGAAATTTCTCCCTTGCCTCTCTTCAACTTTAATCTCTTTAACTTCCTTTCCACGGATTTCTGGGTTACCCCAAGCTTATCCGCAAGCTCCACATTGGTTATCGTTTGATAATGCTTGCTCAGGAATTTTTCATCCGATTTCTTCCATTCTTTGGCCATTTTCTCTTCTCCTCTTCTTTAACACTGATTAAAAGCAAAAAAACTTTCATCGCAGAGGGTCAAAGGCACAGAGAGTACAGAGTTTCTCAGGATTCAAGGATTCAAGGATTCCAGGGTTTATTTTCTAACGATTTTCACTTGACCCCTTGAATCCTGGACCCCTTGAACCCTTATTCTGTCTCTGTGTCCTTTGTGCCTCCGTATTTCTGTGGTTTATTTTCTTTGTTCCATTATCCCGGTGGCCAGCTGAGCTTCCTTCCTCCCAACAGATGGAAATGAAGATGTTCCACTGTCTCTCCCGCATCCGGGCCAGAATTTATCACCACCCTAAAACCACTCTCGCCTAGGGAATGCTCTTCAGCAATCCTCTTGGCCACCAAATGAATCTTCCCTACCAACTCCTTATCTTCTCCCCCTAACTGGGTTAGACCAGAGATATGTTTCTTGGGGATAATCAAGATGTGGGTGGGAGCCTGAGGGTTGATATCCTCAAAGGCGAAAATTTCATCGTTCTCGTAGACAGCTTTGCTTTTTACCTCTCCCTTGATAAGACGGCAAAAAAGACAATCCGACACTGACGATCACCCCCTCTAAAATTTAGCATATCATAAACTTTCCCCAAAGACAAGTAACGAGGACATCACCTGCCGCAAGAAAGCTTCGCGCATCCCTCTTTTCTTGACTTACGATAGCCAACCTGTTAAGATCAAGGAGTAAGCGAGGGAAATTCGCACACATCATTTAAGTGATGTGTCCATTATGAGGGATGTATTGAGGAGGGAGGAATAAGATATGCGCATCGGGATGGTCTGCACTATTTTCCAAGCAGAGAGGGTGTTGATATGACCAAAAGTATTGATGGGCGGCATATATCTCATGAGGACCGGGAACTACTGAAAACAATTGTTGAGGCAAGGGAGGATTTCACCAAGACGGATCCCTGGAGGACTTTGAGAATCCAGGGAGAGTTCGTGGAAGGGTTTGATACTCTCTCTAAGATAGGACCGGCGGTGGCTATTTTTGGGTCGGCCCGATGTGGGAAGGAAGATCCTTATTATCAAGCAGCGGTAAAGACTGCGGAAATCCTGGCCCAAGCGGGACTGGCTATAATTACCGGCGGCGGCCCGGGAATTATGGAAGCAGCTAACTTAGGGGCCCACCGGGTGGGCGGGACCTCTGTCGGTTGTAATATTGAACTTCCCTTTGAACAGACCCCTAACCCCTACCAGACGATAAGCCTCCATTTCCGCTATTTCTTTGTGCGCAAGATGATGTTTGTCAAATACTCGATGGCTTTCATTATCTTTCCCGGTGGGCTTGGTACTATGGATGAGCTCTTCGAATCTCTCACCCTGGTTCAGACAAAAAAGATCGAACATTTTCCCGTAGTCCTCTTCGGTTCAAGCTATTGGAAAGGATTGAGAGGATGGATGCAAGATAGTATGCTCGGGGAAGGATATGTTTCAGAGGCAGATCTATCACTTTACACTATCACTGATGATCCGGAAGAGACGGCGCGGGGCATCATCGAGAATTCCCGGAAGCAGGGATATATTTCAAGATAAGGCACAAAGGCATAGAAAAAGGCACAAAGGCACAAAGTAGCAAAGGCACAAAGAGTAGGATTAAGAATTAGATGCACTATTTTTAACTCTGCGCCTCTGTGCTTTAGTGCCTCTGTGCCTAATTTCTCCTAGGGGTGAATTGGGATGGCAAATATAAAGATTTATAGAAAGGTAAGGTTGAAGGAGCCGATTATGCTGGTTGCCTGGCCGGGGATAGGCAATGCAGCTCTCGGGGCCATAAATTATCTGCGCCGGAAGATGGAGGCGGTACCTTTGGGAGAGATAGACACTAGCTCTTTTTTCACTCCCGAGGCGGTAATTATTGACAAGGGTCTGGCCCGACTTCCCCAACAGGCGAAGAACCTTTTCTATTTTACCCGAAATCCTGATTTAATTATCTTTGAGAGCGAATCCCAGTTAAGTGGGAAACCAGCTCGAGAGCTAACGGCCCGAATTTTAGATCTGGCCCAGGAGCTTAAAGTTCGAAGGATTTATACCGGGGCTGCTTTCCCCTCAACGATGAGTTATCGGGAACCGCCCCAGGTCTTTGGCGTGGGCAACAAAAAATCATTAAGGGATTTTCTGGCTAAGTTTCGGGTGAAGATGATGGAGAGGGGGCAGATATCAGGATTAAACGGACTGCTTCTCGGATACGCGGGGGAGAGGGATGTTGAAGCTATCTGTCTATTAGCCACTTTACCCAGCTATGCTTTAAATTTTCCCAGTCCCAAGGCCTCCCGGGCTATAGTTGAGGTTTTGGGGAGGATACTGGATGTGCGGATAGATGTGAGAGAGTTGAATTTAGTCGTAGAAGAGATGGATGAAAAAATGGCTCTTATCGAGGAGAAGATAAAGGCTCTCTTCCCTGCTATGGTGAAAGAACCCGGGTTGGTTAATCTGGAGAGAGAGAAAGTGCCCGATTATGTGATGGAAAGAATAGGAAAGCTTTTCCGGGAAGCCAGAGTGGACCGCAAGAAAGCCTATTTACTAAAAGAGGAATTAGGCCGCTGGGATTTATACAAGCTGTATGAGGATAAATTTCTGGATTTATTTAAGGAAAATCAGTAATCTTTCATAAATTGTCGCCTGCAGCAACAACAGGCATTGAGGTACACAAACAGGCACATAGTCACATACAAATTAGGCACAAAGGCACAAAGTTGAAAAACAGTACTTACCGATCCTTCAGCTTTTCCTTTGTGCCTTTCTCTGAAGTTATCTGATTTCCCGGCCCCGGAAAAGGGCCATGGCTCCCAGAAGGGCAATAGCAGTGTAAATGGCGGCGTAGGAAGCGGCCGAGAGGAGATAGCTGAGAGGAACCGGGGTCCCCAAGGCGATTGCCCCGGCCACATTGAAACTGTCCAGGTTAGGAATAAGGTAGAGAAGTCTTCCGGCAGCGCGCAGCCAGCCCTCCTGGCCGGCGAAGAATCCGATGAGATAATTGGCTAAATGTCCCAGGATGAAGATAAAGGAAGAGAGGATGATGTTGGCCATCATCCCCAGGCGGGTAGACAGGGCCACCGAGATGGCTGTCATTACCACAACCTGAAGATAGATGAGAAATATCCCCGGGAGGATGGAAAGGTCAAGCCTGGCTTCTACAAGCTTCCAGGCGAAAACTGAGGGCGGCCGATAGAGGGCCAGGAGAAATACCAGAGTAAGAACGAAGAGGGCCAGGAGAAGGCTGCCGATGATGCCCAGGAATTTCCCGAAGATAAATTGGTTGCGTCCTATCGGCTTGGTCAGGACTGTGCTCGCGGTCTGTTTCTCTAACTCCCCGGCAATGACCGTGGAAGAACTGAAGAGGGCCAGGAGAAGTCCGCAGACGGTTACCGTAGCCAATCCCATATCCCGGATCATCTTTGCCTCCTCGCCAAAGGCAAAGAAGACCATAAATTGCGAGAGGAAGATAAGGAGAGCGCTGACTAAAAGAAGCTGGTAGAAGATAGGTTGCCGCACCGACTCCTTGTAGGCATTTTTGGCCAGGGCCAGGAGCTTCATAGGTTATCCCTTTCTATAATTCTTTTCCAGTAATAGTAGGCCTTTCGGGAAATGTTATCCTCGGGATTCCAGAGTAAGTTTTTTTCCCACTGCCGAAGAGCCTCCCGGCGGTATTTATCCCGTTTCTCCAAATTGCCTTCTTTCTCGGCCCGGGCCACTAACCTCACCCAGGCATGGCCCTTCAACCTTCTCCATACTAGGCTGATAGGATGATGAGGCTCTGCCTCTAGAGCCTTCCCGAACCAATAAATGGCCTCCTTTAAGTTGTCTCTCCCCTCCTTTGCTAATTGTTCTATAAAAAAGCCTTCAGCCTCTCGAGCTTCCACCCTATGAAAATAAAGCCATCCCCGGTAGAAAAGAAGGTCCCCGCTCCTGGGGTTCCTCTGGATGCCCCTTTCCAGGAGGGCCATCCCTTCCTGAATCCATTCCCATCTTTCCTCTGTCGTCTCCATCTTATGGGCGATGTTGTAGGCTATATTCCAAGTAGCGTGGAGCCAGACGGTAACAAAACGGGGTTGGAGAGCGGTTATCAGCCGGTGCAGGGAGAGGAGTTCAAGGAATTCCTCCTCCATCTGGAGCTCCATTGCCCGCATCCAAAGCATATTCACAGCCACCCCCCGAAAACCGGCTAAAAGCAGCACTCCCCAAACATCGCTGGGGGTAGTAGCTTCAAAGATATCCGTCTCTATCAGCTCCGCCTCCACCCGTAATCTGTTTATCCGAGCCTGCAGAGGAAAGAGTAAAAGGAAAAGAACAAGCATAGACACCAGGTAAGGAAGATACCTTTTTAATTTCATGGAAATTTCCTTTTTTTAA
>CAZGXS010000002.1:16140-29175 GCA_964529935.1 uncultured bacterium
AGACACCAGGTAAGGAAGATACCTTTTTAATTTCATGGAAATTTCCTTTTTTTAAAAAGTATAAACCACAAGATTTCACAAGATGGACACAGATAACAACTAATAATTAATCTTTTTGTTTTCTTTTAATTCTTAAAATTTAATCTGGTGATAATCTGCGTCCTCTGTGGTTAGGAAGTTTTCTTGTTTCATCTAAACTCCTTGCGCCTAAAGAACAAGTAGGCGATAGTAAGGGCCAGGGCGGCGTAAATAGACATATAGAGCAGGGAATTTACAAGCAGGGGAAGAGGTATATCCACTCCTTCAACAAGAAATCTGGAACCCCCAAATCTTCTTAAATTGGGGAATAGTTCCGTGAACCAGTGCAGGAAAAATTCAAAGGCTCCCATGAGCCATGGATGAGCGGGAGGTTCGCCTACAGGACAGGTGGGACAGTGAGGAGCCACCAGGACGCCGGCAGCCACTATCGTCGCTAGTACCCCCTTTAAGAATTCTATCATATGTCCGGTTAGATAGACAAAGAGAGAGAAGGTAATGGTTACCGCTGAGGAAAGAAAGGTAGAGCCCATAACTGTAATTACTACCATCAGGGTGAGCTTAAAGAAGAGGAGGAGCAGACACTTTATGAAATTAAGGTGGAAGTTTCCCGGGGGAGCGAGAATTTTCAGGCTTTTCCTTTCCACGCCGATAGCGAAGTCCGGATCGAGGCCCCGCACCTCCACCCGAAATTCCCCTTCCGCCTCTCCGGGCTCAAATTCAAAGGCGGCCGGCTCCCCGTCCTCAACTACTATCTCCTGGACTCTTACCACCCCCAGGGGAGAATAGGCGCGCAGCTCCACTTCCGTTCGCCGGGGTCCCCCTTCAGGCGTAATATTTCTCACCCGAAAGGTAGCTTCCCCCCAGGGCAGGGCCCCCCTTAAGCCTTCCCAGTGCCAGATAGCCATTATCTCTTCCGGCACGGCCCACCAGGAAACCCTTCCCGCCTTTGCCGCCTCCTCAAGAAGCTTAATCCTCTCCGCATCTTCTCCCGAGAAGGTTAGGCTCCGGGGAGAAAATAACCTTTCCGCGGGGAGCGTCCTTCCTTCCGCTACAATCTGGATCAGAGCCCAGCTCAAGACTCCCATAATAAATAGGAGAAGAGCAAGCACCGAGATAAATCCCAGTATCTTTCCCAGGAGAAATTGAAAGCGGCCGATAGGCTTGGTCATAACCACCTGAATTAGTTTTTCCTCTACCTCCCCAGGGAGGGAAGTAGCGGCAAGAAAGATAGCCGCCATCACCCCGAAGAAGGCCAGGGAGCCAAAGGAAACTCTCATTACCAGCTTTACCCTATCTTCCGGGCTAACCGCCTCTAAGAAAAAAGAGGAGACAAGAAGGATAAGAAAAAAGAGCCCCAAGACAAAGAGAATCTTCTTTCTCAGAGACTCCCGGAAAACATGTTTAGCTACGGCTAAGGTCTTCAGCATTATTGCTTTCCTCAATAGTCTTCAGGAATAAGGATTCCAGCGTCTCGACTGGATGCTCTATACGGTTTATCTCGCCTTTATCCTTGCCCAGGACGGCCTTTATCTCGTCCAATCCTCGGGGGGAAAGGTTTTTTATCTCCACTTGAGTAATATCTTTGATAGTAAGGAGGTCCTTTACCGCCCCGATTTTGGTAAGTCTCCCTTTGTGAAGGATAGCTATTCTATCGCAGATGTCCTCCACATCGGCCAGAAGATGGGAGGAGAGAATGACCGTCTTTCCCCGACGGCCAAGCTCAACGATGAGATCCTTCATTTCTCGACAGCCAATGGGGTCTAAGCCACTGGTGGGCTCGTCTAAGAAGATAAGTTCCGGATCGTTAATCAGGGCTTGAGCCAGACCAATCCTTCGGGCCATTCCCTTGGAATATTCTTTCAGACGTCTCTTGCGGGCCTCTTTGAGTCCCACCAACTCGATAAGCTCGTCCGTCTTTTTCCACAATTCCTTTCCTCGAAGCTGGAATAATTGACCATAAAAGTGGAGGGTCTCTTCGGCGTTGAGGAAACGATAGAAATAGGATTCTTCGGGAAGGAAACCTATCCGTTGGTAGGTAGCCACATTCCCGGCTGGTTTTCCCAGGACCCGGGCCTTCCCCGAAGTGGGGAAAAGGAGCCCCAAGAGAAGCTTGATAGTGGTAGTTTTGCCGGAACCATTGGGGCCTAAAAGTCCGAAGACCTCTCCTTTCCTGATAGTGAGGTCCAACTGACGCAGAGCCGGAACCCGGGGGCGTCCCCAGAAATCTGTATAGATCTTAGTTAAAGCCCGCGTCTCTACGGCGGTTGAGTTTTCCATTATCTGCCTCCTGATTTAAGTTATCAGCTTGACGGATTGGCAGTCTGACAGTTTAACTGCCTCACTGTTGTATCCTGTCTAACTATATCCCGTCCCACTGTCTACCTGTATCCTGTATTCCGTGTTTCTCTAAGTTTTCAGTGTTTCCGTGGTCCCTTTGAAATTCCTGGACATTACTATCCTATTTCTCTCAGGACTTTCCAGAGAGTATAAGGCAGACGGGGAATATAATACCCCATTACACCAGCAAGGATAGGGAGCCACCTCTGGGAGCAATTGGGGGCTTCCCGGGGCTCAAAGACACCGGTCCGGTAGGCATTATCCAGGGCCGTGTAAGTCATTAAGAGACCATTATTCTGGTAACAATGATATACTCTATCCGAATTTGTGTCAAGGAAAAAACCCTCGGGAAGGGGATAGAGTTCATTCAATTGGCGGCGAAGATTCTTCGCATAGTCATCATATCCAATAGTAGCCATTCGCTCTCGCCTTCTCCGGTAGAGATGAGCGTCAAACTTTAACTCTTCCTTCAGGTTAACAATTCTATCAATGGCTTTTAGAAGCACCCATATCCGCTCTAAATCCCAGGTAGAATCAAAAACTCTTATTTCTATAGTTTGCAATCGCCGGGAGATGATAATATCCTGGAAGCGGTACCAGGGGTCTGGCTTCAGGGGACCAATGAAAGGGGAATGAAAGATGCGATAGGACTGCCCAAAGTAGCGACTGCCGGCACAGGGAGAGTTGATAGTGAGAAGGGAGAGCAGGGGCAGAAAATAAGCTAAGTTGAGATAGGCTCTGCTCTGATAAGGCAAATCTCCGATATGGATATGGAGGGCACAGGTCCGGGAAGGGGATTTATAATCGAGGAGATGCCCCAGGGGAAGGATTAATCCCTGACAAACGCTGGCTAGCTCTTGCCTCCGTTGAATTAGCTCCTGCTGGAGGCTCTGGACATCGGGCATGATTCCCGTGGCTATCTCAATTCCCGCCATGATCCCCGTCTTAATATCGGGGAAGTGGGCTAAATTGGGAGCGGTATGAAAATAGTTGAAGCCGGGCCGGCGCCAGAGGAGCTGCTGGAGATAATATAAAGATTTAAGGCTCGGCCTCAGCGGCTCAACCACAAAGACCTCTTCCTCAATACCGTAAGTGGCCACGGCTCCTCCTTTATAAGTATAAACCCCAGAGAGCACAGAGGAAAAATAAGGGTTCAAGGGGTCCAGGATTCAAGGGGTCAAGTGAAAATCGTTAGAAAATAAACCCTGGAATCCTCGAATCCTGAGAAGTTCTGTGGCTTCTGTGGTTACAAAGTTTTCTTGACTTCGAGTTCGAGTAGTTGGGGAAGGGTGACAAAATTATACCCCTTATCTTGGAGAGAAAGGATTATCTTCGGCAGGGCTGCTACTGTGGAGGTGCGGTCGTGCCCAGCAGCTAAGTTACGGCCATCGTGCATAAGGATGATAGTTCCATTTTCGGCCCCGGACAGGACCCTTTTCTTTATCTTCTCGGGGTCGGCTCCCCTCCAATCGCCGGCGTTCACCGACCATTGACAGATTATATATCCTAGCTTCTCCGCCTGACGGAAAAGCTCGCGATTAGCAGCCCCGTATGGTGATCTAAAGAGATAGAGAGGAGTGAAAGTGGCCTTCTTAATGGCCTCCTCCGCTCTTTTAATCTCCCCGATGGCTCGGAGGGGCGTATTCAGGAGTGGCCCCCGATGATTATAGGTATGATTGCCAATTACATGTCCGGCTTCGGCTACTTTTCTGGCGGTTTTAGGGAACTTCTCTACATTTCTCCCAACCATAAAGAAGGTGGCTTTAACATTATATTTATCAAGAATATCCAGTATCTGTGAGGTATAGGGTTCATTAGGACCATCATCAAAGGTGATGGCCATTTGAGGAAGGCCGGGGTTCCCATGCCAGTAGATAATCCCCGATCGATTTTTCCTTTCCAAGCCGAACCTGCTTCTTTTTTTCATCTTCCCCCTCTTTTTCTCTACTGCCTTCTGTGCTGTATTTTACCACTGTCCTTAACCATTGTCAATCCGGGTTATCATTATTGTTGCTACCACGCAGAAACGTTAAGAGTTGTTGCTTATAAAAGGCTCTGTCATTGCTAATAGGGCGGAACGAGTTTTGCGACAGCCTATTGTTGATGAAAGGAGATTGACTTATTTTCTTTAAAGTAGTAATATTTCCTTGAAGGAGAGAATGAAAGGAGATTTTTTGGGGGGCAATAGCTCAGTTGGGAGAGCGGTACGTTCGCAACGTACAGGTCGGGGGTTCGAATCCCCCTTGCTCCATATACCCCCGACCTGCGGGGCTGGTAAGGGGAGAATCCCCTTACGTCCGGGGGGTTATCAGCGAACGTAGTGAGCGCCCTAGGGGGGCCTGCCCCCCTGCGGGAGAGCGAAGCGGCAGGTCGGGGGTTCGAATCCCCCTTGCTCCATATACCCCCGACCTGCGGGGCTGGTAAGGGGAGAATCCCCTTACGTCCGGGGGGTTATCAGCGAACGTAGTGAGCGCCCTAGGGGGGCCTGCCCCCCTGCGGGAGAGCGAAGCGGCAGGTCGGGGGTTCGAATCCCCCTTGCTCCATTAGCTCGCCTTATTCATACCCTTCTTACAACCTGTTCCTGACAGGCTCAGACATTGAACTCGGGTTGGCTACCCCGCTCCCTGTAATCTGCCCACCTGGCAACGCTCGGCGATGATGATAGCCTGGACTTCTTCTACGGCCTGGGAGAGATGGCAATTGACAACAGCATAATCATATTCTTTGAGAGAGGCTATTTCTTCCTTAGCCTGAGCCAATCGTCTCTTTATTTCTTCTTCATCGTCTGTCTTTCTCTCTCTAAGGCGGTCAGCCAATGTTTCTAAGGACGGAGGTAAGAGAAAAATAAGGCGAGACTCTTTATATTCTTTTTTGATCTGTAAGGCCCCCTGAACATCAATGTCCAGGATGATATCCCGGCCGGAACGGAAAGTTTCCTCCAGAAGCTGACGAGGTGTTCCATAGCCCTGTCCATGAACTTCCGCCCACTCGACAAATTCACCTTTTTCTATTTTTTTATCAAACTCTTCTCTGGAGATGAAGAAATAATCCTTCCCCTCTTTTTCTCCCGAGCGAGGACGACGGCTGGTAGCGGAAATTGAAAAGCTGAGCTCAGGTAACTGCTTGAGGAGTTCCCGACGAATAGTTGTCTTCCCTCCTCCCGAGGGAGAGGAGAGCACAAAGATAATTCCTTTCCTCTTCATCTTATTCTCCTCTGGCTACTGTTAAGACGTTTACCTCTCGGGCTCCGGCTCGGGAAAGGACTTTGGCACATTCGTTGGCCGTGGAACCGGTAGTAAAAATATCATCTATAAGAAGGATGGTTTTTTCCCGGCATTCTTTTGCTCTGGCGACCCGAAAAAGTCCTCGGACATTTTCTTCCCTCTGCTTGCGGTTCAACTGAACCTGGGGAAGGGTAGTTCTTGTTCTTCTCAAGGCGGAAGGGGAAAGAGGAATCCCAAAACGGCGGCTCACTACCTTCGCTAAGAGATGAGCCTGATTAAATTCTCTCTCCCGATATCTTCTCTTATCCAGGGGAACGGGAACCAGGAGATCGGTTTTTCTAAAATTGTCATCCCCCTCCATCAATTCTATGAGTAATTCTCCCAGGGGTTGGTCCAGATAAGCCTTTCGGCGATACTTAAAGAGATGAATACACTCTCTCAAGACTCCTTCGTAGAGGCCTGCCGCCCGAGCCGTTTGAAAAT
Organism: uncultured bacterium; assembly: GCA_964529935.1. Lineage (GTDB taxonomy): Bacteria > NPL-UPA2 > NPL-UPA2 > NPL-UPA2 > JAADIA01 > CAZGXS01. The sequence continues at coordinate 22,224 of CAZGXS010000002.1, forward strand.
GATAATGTTTTCCCTTGCAGGAGATACAAGTAGAGAGAGCGGAAAGTCGTCCGCAGCGAGAGCATACCGGTCCTTGAATCAATCTTATCTTTGCTCCACAGGAACGGCAAAGATACTTCTGATTGCCGGGTTCTAAACCTCTCTGGCAGATAAGGCAAGTAAGAGGGAAGATGAGGTTGAGAAGCCCCTCAATAAAACCGGTTATTCTTTTCCGCATGCGTTAATCAATCAGAAGACAGATGTCAGAAGATCAACGAAGGACGGTTTTCTTTTTCATCTCTTGTCTTTCGCAAAGTCTGTCCTCTGTCTTCTATTATGTCGGGTAGCGAGAGTTAATTCTCACATACTGTTCGGAGAGATCGGTCGTCCAGACGGTAGCTTGGCCTTTTCCCAACCCTAAATTTACAGTAATGCGGATGTTTTCGGCAGACATAATTTTCTTAATTATAGCTTTGTCAAACTCCATCGCCTGGCCCCCTTTAACTATATGGCAGAGGGCTTTACTTTTTCCCCTCACCTTAATCCTCTCCCCTGAGGGGAGAGGGAAGGGTGGGGGGGTAAGTTCTTCTCCTCCGGGAAAACATTTCCCTTTTCCCCCCTGAGGAGCAGGGATAAGGGAGAGACAAATGCTTAGACGCTCTTCCTTAAATTTTATCCCGGCCTGGCCGAGGGCGGCCATAATCCTTCCCCAGTTAGCATCTTCGCCGAAGAGAGCTGTCTTCACTAAAGTAGAATTAGCGATGGAGCAAGCAGCCTTTTTAGCCTCCCGGGAATCCAGGGCATTTTCTACTTTTATCTCCACGAACTTGGTGGCTCCTTCCCCATCAACAACGATCATTTTAGCTAAGGAGAGGGTAACAAAATCCAGGGCTTCCTGGAAAAGCTGAAAATCTCTGTCTCCTTCCTTGATCTCTTCATTTTTAGCCAGCCCATTAGCTAAAATAACCACCATATCGTTGGTGCTCATATCTCCATCAATGGTGATCATATTAAAAGATTGAGCTACAGAATTTTTTAAGGCCTTTCTCAAGATCCGTTTAGCAATAAGAGCATCGGTAGTGACGAAAGCAAGCATCGTGGCTAAATGGGGAGAGATCATCCCTGCTCCTTTAGCCATTCCCCCGATGAAGACCTCTTTTCCTTTAACCCGGAGTTTTACCGCTATCTCCTTGGGAAAAGTGTCGGTAGTCATGATGGCTTCGGCGGCTGAGAATCCCCCTGCGTCCTTGATACTGTTCGCTAATTCTTTAATTCCCCGGGTTATTTTATCTAAAGGCAGGGGTACTCCAATTATTCCCGTAGAAGCGACGAGGACATTTTTTTCTTTCAATTTCAGCTGGTAAGCGGTTTGTTGCGCCATCAAACGGGCAGCATCCAACCCTTTTTCGCCCGTGCAGGCATTGGCATTGCCGCTATTAATGATTATTGCCTGAGCGCGACCGTCCCGAAGATGCTCTCTGGTAATTTTAAGGGGGGCGGCCTGAATGCGGTTGGTAGTGAGGAGTGCCCTGGCTTGAGCCGACACTTCTGAATAAAGCAGGGCTAAATCTTTTTTGTCTCTTTTTAACCCGCATTTAGTTCCCGCGGCCTTAAATCCCCGAGGTGTGGTAATCCCGCCACTTTTTATCTCTCGCATGTCAGGGCCCCGGACCTAAATGAGCTAACCCTTCATCTTCCTCAAATCCCCAGATAATATTCATATTTTGAATAGCTTGTCCGGAGGCTCCTTTGATTAAGTTATCTAAAGCCGAGATAACGATAGCCCGCCCGGTACGTTCGTCAACCTTCAAGCCAAGATGGCAATAATTTGTTCCCCAGACATCTTTCGTCTCCGGGAGTTTATCAAGCTCTAAAACCTTCACAAAAGGTTCGTGCTCATAAAAATCCTCGTAAAGTTGTCTTAACTCCTCGGTACTTACCTTCTTCTTCAAATTCATATAGATAGTGCTTAAGATACCTCTCTTCATTGGAGCCAGATGGGGAGTGAAAGTGATTTTTATCTTTTCTTTCGCCAATTTACTTAATTGTTCCTCCATCTCCGGCTGATGACGGTGACTGGCAACTTTATAAGCTTTAAAATTTTCCTGAATCTCCCCAAAATGGAAACCTTTACCCGGCCATCTTCCCGCTCCCGAGACACCGGTTTTAGAATCCACGATGATGTTTTGAATATCCGCCCAACCCCGGGAAATAAGGGGAGCGGTTCCTAAAATAACGCTGGTGGGATAACAACCGGGATTAGCAATGAGGCGGGTTTTCTTTATTTCTTCCCGATAAAGCTCGGGCAGGCCGTAGATGGCTTCTTTGAGTAACTCTTTATGGGTATGAGGAACTTCATACCATTCTTCATAGGTTTGAACTTCAGAGAACCGATAATCAGCACTAAAGTCAATAACTTTCTTGCCCAGGCTTAAAAAGCGGGAGACCAACTCCAGAGAAACTTTGTGGGGAAGAGCTAAGAAAATAAGCTCGGAACTATCAGCCATTTTTTCTAGATTAAGATCGGAGCAGGGAAGGTCTATTTTTCCCGCGAAAGCCGGAAAGATTTCCGCAAACGGGGTTTCTTTCCCTTCCATTTGAGCAGCCAGGACGGCAATCTCTACTTCCGGGTGGGAAAGCAAGAGTCGGATAAGCTCTTCCCCTCCATAACCAGTCGCCCCGACGATCCCTACCTTGAGCATAGGAAAGCTATCCTTTTTAAAATATAACAGGAGGGTTAATAAACAAGATTTAAGAGGCCAAGGATTCAATGGGGCAAGAAGAATGCCTAAGGACATTATTAAGCTATTGAAAAACAAATACTTGTGGTCTCAAACCCTCAAATGCTTTTTACCGCTTGGAGAACTGGAATCTGGCTCTGGCTCCCCGCTGTCCATACTTCTTTCTCTCTTTCATGCGGGAATCGCGGGTGAGCATTCCGGCTTTCTTTAGCATCGGCCTCAAGTTTTCATCTACCTTAAGGAGGGCGCGAGCAATTCCGTGGCGGAGGGCTCCTGCCTGACCGGAATGTCCCCCTCCTTTTACTCTGGTCAGAAGGTCAAACCGGTTAACGGTTTCGGTCAACTGGAAGGGCTCTTTGACGAGCGTCTGAAGAGCCTCCCGAACAAAATATTGGGAAAGGCCCCGTCCATTTACGGTCATCTTTCCCGTTCCTGTAACGAGTCTTACTTGAGCTACCGACTCTTTTCTTCGTCCAGTAGCGATGTATTGAGTCTCAGCCATCTTTACGCCCTCATTTTCATTATTTGCGGATTTTGTGCTTGGTGGGGATGCTCTGCCCCGGCATAAACCCGTAGCTTCTTAAGCATTGCTCTCCCCAACTTAGTGTGGGGGAGCATTCCCTTGATAGCTATAATTAATATTTTCTCCGGTTTCTTTTTGAGCAGCTCTTCGAATTTTACTGATTTTAAACCTCCGGGGTAACCGCTATGATGATAATAAGTCTTCTGCTCCTGCTTTTTCCCGGTAACCAGGATATCTTTGGCATTGATGATAATTACCTCGTCACCGGTATCTAAGTGAGGAGTATAAATGGGCTTATTCTTGCCTCGGAGGATGCTGGCTACCTGACTGGCCAGCCTTCCCAGAATCTCCCCCCGGGCATCTACCAAAACCCATTTTCTCTGTATGGACTCTCTTGTTGGGGTAAAAGTTTTCACTTTTCTGTTTCCCTTTTTTGTGATGAATAAGGTACGATTATACTATGGCTGTTAAAATTGTCAAGAAAAATTTTCCTTGCTGATGAACTCACCGTTAGTGATTGCCCGAGAGAGAATGCCTCTGTTCTTATTGAACTCTATCCGGATGAATATTTTGGTAAGACATTTATCATCCATAGCTTCCTTCCTTAGAATATAGTCCGGACCGGATTCACCCGATTCCTTATATTGAGCTTCTAAGTCGGTATTCTTATTGACAAACAGCTTAAGTGCTTTTCCGCATTTATTACATTTGATGTGGAGCCAAAGAATATCCTTGTTCTCCTCAGCTGGCAAATATTTCTCCTTTTTAGAGAACACTCTCTTGAGAAAACTCATTCTCGGCAACCTCTCCAACACAAGGTAACACAGAATCTTAGAAAAGGCAATTTTTTTCTTTGCTGTGTATTTGCTTCCTGCTCGCCCCGGTGATATAATAACTATGTTAAGTAGCAACTTTTCCCGCGAATCTGTAGGGGTCGGATTCCTGAACCTGTCAGGAACAGGTGGACAGTGGGACAGGATACTGGTGCTCTGATTTGCCTCTGTATTCTCTGTGGCAAAGGTTTTAAGTTGCAAAGCCTAATTTACAATTTTCATTTTACAATTTGAGCGTAGCAAGTATGGAAACTTTAGGCACCATCATATTTATTATTTTCCTTATCGCCGGTCTCGTTTCCCTCTTCGGCCGGGTCAGGGCAAAGTCCTTATTTTATCTCCGGCGAGAAGGTTTGTCTTGAAGAGAGAGAAGCTCATCTAAGGTGGTTATCCCCCTCCGCTCAAAATTCTCTATAAATCTCTGAAAGACCTTTTGAGTGGTTATACAATCGCTCAGGGCCCGGTGCTCTTCACTGATTTTAATTCTTAAGGATACCGCTACATTACCCAGACTATTGCTGGAGAACCTAAAGTGCCTACGGGCGAGGATGAGGGTATCAATTACCGGAGAGGTGGGAAGGGAAATGCCAACTTCACTAAGTTCAGCCTTGAGGAATTTCAGATCAAAAGGGGCGTTATGGCAAACAATAACTGCTCCCGCAAACATCTCCAGGATGTCATTAGCTATCTGCCCAAACTTGGGCTTGCCTTTGAGCATCTCCGGGGTTATTCCATTCACCGCACTGGCCCCGGGCGAAATCCGGCGACCAGGATCTACCAAACTATGAAAAGAGGCAACTTGGCGGCCCTGATGAATCTTCAAAATAGCCACCTCGCAGATCTTATCTCCAGAGCAAGGCTTAAGACCGGTAGTTTCGACATCAAAAAAAGCAAAGGTAATATCTTTTATATCTCTTTTTACCATATTAAGATACGCTCCCTTGGAGCTAAGAGGTCAAGGGTTCACGGTTAGATTAATGAAGATTGGACGGTTCGAAAATAAAGCGACCAACCGTGAACCTGGCAACCTAAGTAGTTATATCACCAGTTTCTTACTTCCCGCAGCATTTCTTATGCTTCTTCCCGCTGCCGCAGAGGCAAAGTTCATTGCGTCCCACCTTCTGCCCCTCTCTGCGAAAGGTGGCTACCGTGGGAGATTGGTTGGGAGCGCCTGCTTGAGAAGCGCGGCGGTTACGAGGGGCAAATCTGCCTCGGGGTGGGGGAGCCTCGGGAGGCGGTCTTTCTCCTCCCATACGTGCCGCTTCCGGATGAAGTAATTCTTGGGGAACTCTCAGGAAGACACCTCTCCTTTCCTCCGCCACCGGACGGAGCCGGAAAATAGCTTGGACGGTATCCTCAACGATTCTCTTCTTTAAATCTTCAAACAAAGCGTAGCCCTCATGTTGATATTCAATCAGAGGGTCTCTCTGCCCATAGGCCCGATAACCTATTCCTTCCCGGAGGTGGTCCATAGCATAGAGATGGTCTTTCCACTTGCCATCGGTAAATTGGAGGAAAATATAATGCACAAATTCCTCCATTGCCTGCTGGCCTACATCTTTCTCCTTGGCTTCATAGGCCTCCCGGGCCCCTTTTATTATCTCTCCCCTGAGCTCCTCCCGCCCGGAGAAACTCTTATCGGAGAAGGAGAAGGGGAAGATACGGTTGATTCTTTCTTCCAGGCCTTTAAGGTCCCAATCTTCCGCATGTGTATTCCGGGTTGCATATTCGTTCACCATTTCCTCTACCGGTTCTTCCAGCACCGTCAGTATCTCTTCCTTGAGGTTCTCTCCTTCCAATATCTCCCGTCGGTCCTCATAGATTACCTGCCGCTGTCTATTCATAATATTATCATACTCAAGGAGCTGCTTGCGAATATCGAAGTTATGGGCCTCTACCTGTTTCTGGGCTCTCTCTATAGTTCTGGTAAGCAATCTTGTTAGTGTCCCTTCCCCCATGGTTAGTGGCTGTCCTTTCTCCCAATTAAATCTTTCCATAAGTCCGGCAATTTTCTCCGAGGCAAAGACTCTCATCAGGTCATCTTCCAGGGAAAGATAAAACTGAGAAGAGCCCGGGTCGCCCTGACGCCCCGCCCTTCCCCGCAACTGGTTATCTATTCTCCTGGCTTCGTGCCGTTCCGTTCCCAGGATGTGCAGCCCTCCTGATTCCACCACTTTTTTATGCTCCTTGGCTACCTCCCCTTCGGCCCGGGACAGGGCCTCCTGGAGAGCCTCCGGGCTAACTTTGTCGGGGGCGAAACCTTGCTCATTTAATCTGGTTTTAGCCAGGGACTTGGGGTTCCCTCCCAGGACGATATCCGTCCCCCGGCCGGCCATATTGGTAGCGATAGTCACTGCCCCTAATCTCCCTGCCTGAGCGATAATTTCCGCTTCCTGCTCGTGGTAGCGGGCATTAAGGATGTGATGAGGTACCCCCCGCCTTTTCAATAGGCGACCCAGAGTTTCCGATTTCTCTATAGATATGGTTCCTACCAGAACGGGCTGACCCTGCTGATGAAGGGCGGCAATCTCCTCGACCACGGCTTCAAATTTTTCTTCCAGGGTCTTATAGATAACATCGGGCTTTTCATCTCGTATCAAGGAGCGGTTGGGAGGAATAACCACTGTCTCCAACCCATAAATTTTATGAAACTCAGCGGCTTCGGTTTCAGCTGTTCCCGTCATCCCTGCTAGCTTCTCATAGAGGCGGAAGTAATTCTGGAGCGTGATCGTGGCCAGGGTCTGATTCTCCCGCTCGATCTTTACCCCCTCCTTGGCTTCCACCGCTTGATGCAGCCCATCGCTCCAGCGCCTTCCCGGCATCAGGCGTCCGGTGAATTCATCCACGATGGCCACCTGCCCGTCTTTAAGCATATA
>CAZGXS010000003.1:0-28510 GCA_964529935.1 uncultured bacterium
CTTTGGGCCTGGGAGATAGAGTCTGCATTGATACCTGCACCAACATGGGGCTCGGAGAAGGTATGCTCATCGGCAACTCCAGCAGCGCCTTTTTCCTCGTCCACTCCGAGAGTGTCGAGAATCCCTATGTTGCACCTCGTCCCTTCCGGGTGAATGCCGGTCCTGTTCATGCTTATACTCTCTTGCCGGGAGGAAAGACAAAATATCTCTCCGAACTCAAATCCGGGAATGAGTCCTTAATTATCAACCATAAGGGAGAAACTCAGGTGGCCATAGTGGGGAGGGCAAAGGTGGAGAGAAGGCCCTTGATTTTAGTGGAAGGTAAAGTCAAGAAAGAGAAAATATCCCTCATCCTTCAAAATGCGGAGACGGTAAGACTGGTTAGCCCCGAGGGAAAACCTATCTCCGTGGTGGCTTTAAAGAAGGGCAGTGAGGTGCTCTCCTATTTAGAGAAGGCGGGAAGACATTTCGGGATGAAGATCGAGGAGACTATAATCGAAAAATAGGCACAAAGAAAAGATAAGGGTTCAAGGGGTCCAGGATTCCAGGGGTCAAGTGAAAATCTTTTAAAAAAATACTTGAATCCTTGAATCCTTGAATCCTGAGCAACTCTGTGCCTATTTGATTTAAGGGAGCTAACTTGAAAAAAATAGCCATAATTGGTGTTGGCCTTATCGGAGGTTCGCTGGGGCTGGCTCTGAAGAAGCAGAATCTGATAAAAGAAGTGGTAGGAATTGGCCGCCGGCCGGAGTCGCTGGATAAAGCCATCCAGGTAGGAGCGGTGGATCGAGCTACCCTCGAATTGAAGGAGGGAGTGAAAGATGTTGATTTAGTGGTCGTGGCTACTCCCGTAGGCCTGATTACGGAAATGGTTAAGAGAATAATTGTTGCCCTGCCCCAGGGAGCCATTATCACAGATGTGGGAAGCACGAAGGAAAGAATTGTTAAAGAGGTCGATAGAATGCTCCCGGGAGGCATCTCCTTTGTGGGTGGACATCCTCTGGCCGGCTCAGAGAGAAGAGGGATAGAAGAGGCCCGAGCCGATCTCTTTGAAAATAGCGTCTGTGTCCTCACGCCGGGGGAGAAAGCCTCACCTGAAACTTCAGAACTCGTTAAGTCGTTATGGGAAAGCGTAGGGACAAGGGTTTTGGTGATGAAACCTGAGGAGCACGATTTCCTCATAGCCGCCACCAGTCACCTGCCTCATTTGTTAGCTGCCACCCTGGTCAATTTAGCGAGCGACTTGAGGGGAGAGGACGAGCGTCTCTTGTCTTTAATCGCTGGCGGTTTCAAAGATACCACCAGAATCGCTGCCTCTCCTCCCGAGCTTTGGCGGGATATCTGTTTGAGCAACAGGAATAACCTGATGGAGATGATAGATAGATTCCAAGGGTTGTTGAAGAAAACCAAAGAATATATCTCCCGCGAGGATGGCAACCTTCTCAGGGAAGATTTTGCCAAAGCCAAAGCCTTCCGGGATAGAATTTAAGAAAAAGCTATGACTGATATCAAGATTAAATCTGTCAAAAGGTTGAAGGGGGAAATTAAGGTCCCCGGGGATAAGTCTATCTCCCACCGGGCAGTGATGATAGGGTCTCTGGCGGAAGGGGTAACGGAGATAGAAGGGTTTCTTAACGCCGAGGATTGTTTAAGCACCGTGCGGGCTTTTCAGGCTATGGGCGTTCACATAGAAGGAGTAGGCAGGGATAGGTTAGCGATAGAAGGGCGAGGGCTCAAAGGGTTGTCCGAACCAAAGCATATCTTGAATGTGGGCAATTCGGGGACGACCCTGCGGCTTCTTTTAGGAATACTGGCCGGTCAGGATTTTTGTACGGTGCTCACCGGAGATGATAGTCTGATGGAAAGACCCATGAAACGGGTGACCGAACCTTTGCAGAAGATGGGAGCTCTTATCCTCGGTCGCGACGATGGGAATTTAGCTCCCCTAACTATCAGGGGGGGGAGATTAAAAGCGATTAAGTATAGTTCTTCTATCCCCAGTGCTCAGGTTAAGTCGGCTATTCTTTTAGCTGGACTTTATGCGGAGGGCGAGACCTCGATAACTGAACCGGCCAAATCCAGAGACCATACGGAGAGAATGTTGAAGCTCTTTGGGGGCGAGGTCAAGGTTGAAGACCTGACCGTTAAGATAAAAGGTAAACCCAAATTAACTACTCAGAAGGTGACTATTCCGGGAGACATGTCTTCCGCCTCTTTCTTTTTAGTAGCCGCGGCGATGCTGCCCGGCTCGGATGTTACTATCACCGGGGTAGGAATTAATCCTACCCGGAAGGCTATCTTAGAGGTTCTCCAGAAGATGGGAGCCAGTGTAAAAACCTCCCCGGTGAGGGATGAGCTCTTCGAACCTATGGCCGATATAAATGTAAAAGGTGGCAAGCTCAAGCCCCTAAGTCTCGAGGGAGAGATTATCCCCCGAATAATTGATGAGATTCCTATCGTTGCCGTAGCCGCAGCTCTGGCGGAAGGGGAATCGCAGATTCGGGGAGCTTCCGAACTGCGGGTTAAAGAGACGGACAGGATTAAGGCTCTATCCATCAATCTGGCAAAGCTGGGAGTAAAGGTCAAAGAAATCCCGGATGGTTTGATTTTTCAGGGGGGAAGTCCTTTGCGGGGAAGCGAGCTGGATAGCTTCGGAGACCATCGCTTAGCTATGGCTATGGTCATGGCTGGACTAGTCTCGCAAGGGGAAACGACGGTTCTGGATACGGATTGTATCAATACTTCCTTCCCCGGCTTTATGGACACTTTAAAAAGAGTTATGACCTATTAAGTAGGGGTTGGATTCACCTGTGCCCGAAAGGGTATCCGACCCGCAACAACGGGCGCCATAAATGTCGCCCCTACAACAACTTAAAATATGGGTAGCGAAGAGAAGAAATTAATTATTGCCATTGACGGGCCGGCGGGCTCGGGGAAGAGCACCGTGGCTAAATTGCTTGCTAAGAGATTAGGTTACCTTTACATTGATACTGGAGCTATGTATCGGGCCCTTACCTATAAAGCTCTCCAAGAAAGCCTTGACCTCAAGGATGAGAAGGCTCTGGTGGAGCTGGCCAGAAGAACCACCATCGTCCTGGAGAGAAAGGAGGAGGGCCTGGAAGTTTATGTTGACAACCGGAAGATAACCGAGGAGATTCGCACCCCTCAGGTTACTAACAGCGTTTCTTTTCTAGCCAAGTTAGCTGGCGTGCGAGAAAGAATGGTTAATCTGCAACGGGAGATGGGAAAAGGGGGAGAGGTAGTGCTTGAGGGGAGAGATATCGGGACAGTGGTCTTCCCGAAAGCAGATTACAAATTCTACTTAGATGCTTCTCTCAAGGAGAGAGCCAGACGCCGTTTCCAGGAGTTAAAGGCTAAGGGGCACAGGGTAAACCTTAAGAAAGTCAAAGAGGAGGTAATAATCCGGGATGGGGAAGACAAGGGCCGGGAGATCGGCCCCTTGAAAATAGCTGAGGGAGCTATCCTCATTGACTCCACGGGAATGAGCGTCGGGGAAGAGGTGGAAGCAGTCCTAAAATATATAACGAGGTGAGCTCTTTATGTTTTATGCTATTACCTGGGTTATCTGTCGTATCCTTTTTAAGCTTCTCTTTCAAGCTCGCGCCAAGGGAGAGGAAAATATTCCTCAACGAGGGCCAGTTTTAATTGCCTCCAACCATGTGAGTTTTTTGGACCCGTTGGCTGTGGGGACAGCCACCCGTCGTCAGCTACATTATATGGCCCGGGATGACTTGTTTACCATCCCCCTTCTGGGGCGGTTAATAAAGAATCTCAACAGCTTCCCGGTGAAGACGGATCGGCCCGGCCCGGAGACCATCAAAGAAGCTCTCCGGGTGCTCGGAAGGGGAAAAGCCCTCCTGGTATTTCCAGAGGGAACGAGAAGCCCTGACGGGAGACTGCTCCCCGGACAGTTAGGGATAGGAATGTTAGCCTGGCATTCCCGGGCAATCGTTATCCCCGTAGCCATCATTGGTAGCGAGAAGGCTTTGCCGATTGACGCTAAGTGGATTAGCAGGGAAAAAATTGAGGTTCGTTTTGGGAGGGCCATTCTCCCTGAGGAATTTCCGAAAAAGCGAAATCGGCGAGAGAATTACCAGGCGATCAGCGATAAGATAATGGAAAGGATAAAAGAGTTAAGAGGGGAGAGTTGAAAGTTGAGTTAGCTGCCTATTCAGGATTCTGTTTTGGAGTGAAAAGAGCCATTAAAGTGGCCTTCCGGGCAGCTGGTGACGAGAAGGCAAAGCCGGTCTATTCGTTGGGACCGCTTATCCACAATCCTCAGGTAGTAGATGAATTAAAACACCAAGGAGTGAAGATTATTGAGGGCCTCTCGGGAATCAAGGGGGGAACACTTATCATTCGCTCTCATGGGGCCCATCCTTCCGCCTTAACTAAGGCCGAAGATGCCGGCTTGAAAATTGTAGATGCTACTTGTCCCCTGGTAAAGAGGGTTCAGGATTTAGCTAAAATACTTGATGAAGAAGGCTATTCCGTGATAATAATAGGGGAAAGAGACCACTATGAAGTAAAAGCCCTCCTCGGCTTTGCGGGAGATGAAGCCCTGGTTATTGAAAGTTTAGAAGAGGCAAAGCAGGTAAAAAAAGCAAAGAAGTTGGGCATTCTCTCCCAGACTACTCAAGCGATGGGTAATTTCAAAGAGATCGTGGGAGAACTATCCTTGAGGGTAGAAGAGATGAAGCTTTTTAATACCATCTGTGAAGCTACCCGCAAACGGCAGAAGGCCACTTTAGATCTATCCCGAAGGGTGGACCTTGTGTTTGTTCTGGGAGGACAAGAGAGCGCTAATACCAGAAGGTTGGCCCAGATAAGTCGGGAGGCGGGAACGGAGACTTATCACCTGGAAACGGCTGAGGAGATAAATTGTAGCTGGCTTGAGGGCAAAGAAAAGATAGGAGTCACTGCCGGGGCCTCCACTCCGGATTGGATAATCGAGGAGGTGTTGGATAAGCTCAAGAATTTCAAAGCTGTAGGGGCTTAACTTATCTGTGTCCCAAAGGGATACAAAGCTCGCGGGTCGGATAGCCGATCCCTACTAACCTAAAAAGAGGGGGTAGCATGAACATGGAGAAGTTAAAAGAGATTGAAGGGGAAGGGATAATGGAGGAAAAGTCAGAATTATTAGAAGAGGTGAGACCGGAAATCGCTGAAGAGGAAGAAGTGCCTCAGGATATGAATAGTTTTTACGAGGAGAGTTTCCGAAATATCGCTGAAGGAGAAGTAGTTAAGGGCAAGGTAATCGAAATCAAAGGGACGGATGCTTTAGTAGACATCGGTTTCAAATCGGAAGGAATTGTTTCCCTGAGAGAATTCAATAACCCTTCTCAGGTTAAAGTGGGAGATGAGGTCAGCGTTCTTTTGGAGGCCACCGAGGATCAAGATGGGGGAATAGTTCTATCGAAGTGGAAGGCAGATCGACTGAAAAACTGGGAAAAGATAACGGAGGCCTGCGAAGAGGAAAAGATTATTGAAGGAACGATAACCAGGCAGATTAAGGGCGGATTCAATGTGAATATCGGCGTGGAAGCTTTTCTGCCCACTTCCCAGGTAGCCATCCGCCCTATGGGTGACTTGAGACGGTTCCTCGGACAGAAGCTTCCCTTCAAGATCATCAAGATGAATAAGCGCCGCCGTAATGTCGTTATCTCTCATCGAATAGTCAAGGAAGAGGAGGATAAACAAAGTCGGGTTAAGATCTTAGCCGAAATAGAGAAGGGGCAATTGCGCCGGGGAAGAGTAAAGAACATCACCGACTTCGGAGCTTTCATCGACCTGGGAGGCATAGACGGGCTTCTCCATATAACGGATATTTCCTGGGGACGGATTTCCCATCCCTCCGAGGTCTTAGCCATAGGCAATGAAGTCGAGGTGGTCGTCATGGATTTTGACAAGGAGAGACAAAGAATCTCTCTGGGGCTGAAGCAGAAAACCCCCAACCCCTGGATGCAGGCAGAGGAAAAATATCCGCTAGGCTCGAAGGTAAAAGGAAGGGTAGTTAATATCACTTCTTACGGGGCCTTTGTCCAACTGGAGGAGGGAATGGAGGGATTAGTGCACATCTCCGAGATGTCCTGGACGCGTCATCTCAACCATCCTTCCGAAATGTTAGCCATCGGCGACATCATTGAAGTAGTGGTTCTCAATATGGACAAGGAAAAACAGAAAGTCTCCTTAGGGATGAAGCAGACAGAGGCAAATCCCTGGCTTCAGGTGGAGAAAAAATATCCGGTAGGGACAAAACTCGAGGGACGAATACGTAATCTCACCGACTATGGAGCCTTCATCGAATTAGAGGAAGGAATAGATGGTCTCATCCATATTTCCGATATGTCCTGGAGCGGCCGGGTGAGTCATCCCTCGGAGATCGTTAAGAAAGGGGAGAAGGCAGAAGCTATAGTCCTGGCGGTTGATTCCGAGAACAAGAAAATTTCTCTGGGAATAAAACAACTTACTCCTGGCCCTTGGCTGGCAATAGAAGAAAAGTATAAGCCGGGCCAGGTGGTTAAAGGGAAAGTCACCAAGCTAACCAACTTCGGGGCTTTTGTCCAATTGGAGGAGGGAATTGAAGGGTTAGCTCATCTCTCCGAGTTGTCGAAAGAGCCCATCTCCAAGCCGGAGGAGGTAATTTCCCTCGGCCAGGAGATAACGGCTAAGATAATTAGAGTCAGTCGGGAAGAAAAGCGAATCGGATTGAGCCTTAAGGATGCAGAGGAAGAGGAAAGCAGTTGATAGCTGAATTATTACGATAACTCTCCTTGCCTGGGCACCTCCGAGATTCTGATATCCTTCAGGTGGAGCTGGATAGCTTTTGTTCCTCTCCAGGCGTTTATCTCTAGGGAATAGGCCAAATCCACCGAAGTGGCCTCTCCAGTTAGCTCAGAGAGCTTATCTCCCATTTTGAAGCCAATAGCTTCTCGCACCAGTCCTCCCTCGGTGACCCGTAGTTTAAGATGATTGTTTTTAACCAGATGGGGAGAACCGAGAAGCTCCACCCCGGGGGAGGCAAAGAGAGGGCGGGCGTTTCCTTTCCCGAAGGGACCAAGTAAGTCAAGGTTTTCTATTAACTTTAGGTTGATATCTTTCAAGCGAAGTTGGGAATCTATCTTTAGTTTAGGAATTAAATCCTCTTTGCTCAACTGGGAATTAGCTATTTCGTTCATTCTTCCCTTGAGGTGTTTGATCTTTTCCCGAGATATGGTTAGACCGGCGGCCAGGCTATGTCCTCCCAGAGCGAGGAGCAGGTCCTGACATTCCCTTAAAGCTTGAAAAAGATGAAAGGACTCGATGCTCCGGGCCGAACCCTTCCCTTGATTTTTATCAAGAGCAATTAAGATAACAGGACGATAGAACTTTTGCATCAGGCGGGAGGCAGCGATGCCAATCACTCCTTGGTGCCATAATTCATCAGCTAAAACAATAACCCTCTCTGATTCCAGATCCACTTCTTCCTTTATCCTGGAGATTCCTTCTTTTACCGTTTGGGCTTCTATCTGTTGTCGTTTTTTGTTCTCGCTATCTAAACTTTGGGCTAAAGGAAGGGCTTCTTCTCTTGACTTTGCCAATAATAATTTTACTCCTCTTCCCCCTTCGCCCATCCTCCCCCCCGCATTAAGACGGGGAGCAAGGATGAAGCCCACATGGATGGGAGTAATCTCCTTGTCTTTTATCCCGGTCATTTCTATTAGAGCTTGTAAGCCCGGCTTCCCCGTTTGAGTTAATTCCTGCAGGCCATACTTAACCAGGATCCTATTCTCTCCCCTCAGGGGAGATACATCAGCGATGGTTCCTAAAGCCACCAGGTCCAGATGCTTCCAAATACTGGCGGAAAAGTCAGAGCTCCCCGGCTGCATTGCTAAGGCCTGGACTAATTTAAAAGCTACTCCCACCCCGGCTAACTCCCGGAAAGGGTAAGATGAATCCCTTCTTCCCGGATTAATAACAGCTACGGCCTGAGGCAGATTTTCCCCAGGTTGATGATGGTCAGTGATAATTACCTCTATGCCTTTCTGGCGAGCATAGGCTACCTCTTCAAAAGCGGTGATGCCGCAGTCCACAGTAATAATCAGGCTAATCCCATCCCGGCAAGCTTTCTCTATTACTATCTTATTCAGCCCGTAACCCTCTTTTATTCTATGGGGGATATAGTAAGAGACCTGGCTTCCCCACTTTTTCAAGACGGAAATGAGGAGCGTTACTCCGGTTATCCCATCAACATCATAGTCACCATAGACGAGAATCCTCTCTTTTTTGGCCTTGGCTTGCCTGAGCCTCTCTACGGCGGGAGCCATGTCATTCAAGAGATACGGGTCGTGAAGTTGAGTTAATTGAGGCGAGAGAAAAAGCTTAGCGGAAAGGCTGTCCTTTATCCCTCGATTGATCAAGAGACGCGCTAAAAGGGAAGATATTCCCAGCTCATCCGCCAATTGCCTTTCCAGTTCGTGATTGACAGCAGCGACTTGCCATATCTTGTCTAACGGCATTTTGGCGGTTCTCCTGGTGTCTTTCTCCAAGTTGATTATATTTATCCCTATCTCTAAATGGTAGTGCAAACTAAATTATACTGTTCGGAGGAGATTCCGTCAACTGTTTCAAGCATCTGTTCTTAAAAAGAGGACAAAAAATCTTGCCATTTAAGAGCGGCTATGATATATTGGGTCATGCTCGTGATAGGCGTGGTTGCGCTCCCGCCTATAGATATAGCCGAGGTGCCGAAGTTGGATAAAAAGAAAATTGAGAAAGCCATAAGGTTAATCTTAGAAGCTATCGGAGAAGACCCTCAGAGGGCGGGTTTAGTTAAAACTCCTGCTCGGGTAGCGGCTATGTATGAAGAGATGTTCTCTGGGTTGACAAAGGATCCAAGGGAAACTCTCCAGGTCTCTATTGGGGAAGAGCACGATGAGATTGTCCTGGTGAAAAACATTCCCCTTTATTCCATCTGCGAACACCATCTCCTCCCCTTTTTAGGAAAGGCGCATGTGGCTTATATACCTCAGGGCAAACGAGTTACAGGCTTGAGTAAGTTAGCCCGGGTGGTAGATATCTTTTCCCGAAGGCCTCAGCTCCAAGAGAGACTGACTACCTCCATTGCCGAGACCTTGATGAAGGAGCTACGCCCACGAGGAGTGTTAGTAATAATAGAAGCGGAGCACCTTTGTATGAGCATGCGGGGGGTAAAGAAACCCGGAGCTTTAACGGTAACCTCAGCGGTTCGAGGAATATTCAAAGAGAATGAAAAAACGAGGACAGAAGCCTTAATCCTTATAACGGGAAGTAAAGGGCGAACAAGCCTTTAACTACACCCCAATTTTACCTCTTCACACTGGAACTACAAATAGGGTTTATGGAATTCTGATATAATTCAAATTTATCCAGTTGAAGATCCACTCTCTAATCTATCGTAACGCCTTCTTTAAATGTGGTAAGGATGCCTAAGTGATCTGAAGAAAAATAATTGTCGCTGCACGGTTGGTCCATAATAATAATTGAAGTATCAATCTTCAAACTTCCGGTATTTTTATAAAACACATAATCAATTTTTACCTTCGGCGCATGGGATGGCAGCGTGTAACCAGGATCACCTGGATTCACCTCGGCAAACGTGCTTATGTAAAATGTATCTGTTCCTGTTTCGGTTAGCAATCGTATAGAAGGAGATGTTGGATGATCATTGAAGTCACCCGTTAAAATAGTTGCAACTCCCGGATGGCTCAATTCAATTTTCTCGATGTAGGTGATAATTTGTTGTACCTGTTGAAAACGAACATTCGCACAGTGAAAAGATAAATGAGTGTTGAAAAAATTGATCTTTCCCAAAGGAGTGTTGATATAACTCCACACTAACTTTCTCGGGAACATTCCCGGGGTTAAAGATAAAAATCCTTTATCTTCAATGGGATATTTGCTTATAATCCCAACAAACTCCTTGAACTGATTATCCCAGGCAAGATGTGTAAAGCTTATGTGATAATAATACTTGATGCCAAAAAATGCACTTAACGCATCAACAATTCTTTTTGCTTGGTTATATCTAAGCGATTCGTTAATTTCCTGAAGTCCAATTATATCTGGATCGATTGCTTTTAGTTTCTCAATTATATTTATTAATCTTGTTTCTGGATCTGTCTCTGGCCTCATTCCTCCCAGATTGTACGTTATCACTTTGAGTGTCTCCTGTGGAAAAGCAGTGCCAACCAACAGCATGCATAAAATGAATAAGCTCTTTAAATAATGTAGAATTGCTTTTTTTGCACTCATGGCTTTCCCGCTAATTTTGGCTACTTTTGTAGCACCAAAGTAATTTTACCATTTACCTTGATAGACTGTCAAATAAAATAGTGTCTGTCCCTATTTTGAATTACTTCCCGCAGGATCTTCATTAGTAACAGTTATTGTTGCTCTGGCAACAAAGTATTGAAAAAATTCTAGTTTTATGTTCCTAAAGAAAAATTTTCATTTATTTAAAGTTCATTGCCTAATGGAGCATATACTATTTCATACCACACAGTTTGATATGATGGAGAAATTTGAAAATAAGTATTGAATTGGTGTCCTGTAGTTGGAAGCCTATGTACTCTATGCCCTCTATTATCTAATGAATAAACTTTTATATGGGCATTATTGAATGGAAATACAAATTTACAACTTATCCCTTCTACAAAAGAAGGAGAACTTCCCCATTGACTTCCAATTATAATATTAACATCCATAGGAGGAGGAAAACTTGCAGGTATATCAGGATAAATTCTCCAATCCATATCTGGATTTCCAGAAGCACCCATCGCAGTTATAAGAATTCTTCCACCCTTAGGTAAATTATTGAAACTTTCTCCTTCTATAAGGCTTATAGTGATACAACTCCAGTTCTGTAAAGCAGGTTGTGGTCTAATTATTATTCCACCCAAGTTAAATTCTTTATTACAGGTATGCCCTAAAACCACTTTGGTGCGATCTGTATTTATAGTGAATATCCCAGCAGAAGTATCCCAGGTCAGTTCATTAGTATCTGAAACAAATTGATTACCAACTGGTATTGTCACCTGGGCAGGTGTTAATGCACCAGGAGGCATAGGAGTATTTTCTGTAAGAATTGCAGTTCTGTGTAGAAATGGCGTCCTCCGATTCATTCCAACATCTACTGCATCTATTAAATCCCATGCTGAAGTAATAAGAGAATGTTCTATTTCGTCTTCTTTGTTAATTCTTGCAACCACCAAATTATTTGCCGGGCTTACATCGCCTCTGCGAAACATTAAAACAGCAGGTATTAACCCTACCATCTGTAAAGGATGTTGATCCATATCAAACCATCCTGTCATTTTTCTTTCATCCCAGTTATAATCATGCGAAAAAGTATAACCAAAAATTCCATCCCAATCTTGAAAGGCAGCATATGCTCCTAAAAATATAAATGTCTCTGCATTAAAAGTATTAGGAGCGGGATGGTTGTATTCTGTAACAGTAAACGGTTTCCCATGAACCCTGCGAACAGCAAGGTCGGTAATTGTACCTCCATCAGGGTCATTGACAAGAGTAGCATTTCTTACATACCAATTGTCCCTATCCCAAGGCCTTCCAGGAAAACGAGGATGATGCCAATAAGCATGTGTGTCAATAAAATCAAGATTTTTTTGTATATTTGGCATACTTGTAAGACCAACTGTCGTTCCAGCTATAGGTGCTCTTATACCAATGACATTTCTTAAATAACTATACATTTCCTGCCAGAAATTATTCTCAAGTTCCCATAAAAACCTTACCCAAGCACGCTGAGCAACAGCTGTTCTAAAACCTCTATTTGCATGAGTTGTTATTCTCATTGTTTTATTATCAAGATTTTCTCCTGGATATAAATCCATATCTCCTCCCGGCCTAAAAGACACCTGACTAATCCAGTAAGTTCCAACCTCCATCATATTTGTAAAATTAACTCTTGCATTATTAAAATTTTCAGAAGGAAAAAGTTTAAAAGTAAACTCTTGCCAGGAAGGAGTAAGATTTAATGATCTGGAAAAACCAAGAAATGACCATGGATATTCTGCCATACCAAGATTTATTTCAAGAGGTCTATTTGAATCTGCTTTAGCAAAAAAACTAAGTGTATATGGACGAGCACTACTTACGGGAATACCACCTTGATGTAACTGAATGTGCCAAGATAATTCTCCTGCCCGGGTTACACTTATTCTTGCAGAATTACTTCCCGCAGGACCTTCATTAGTAACAGTTATTGTTGCTTCTGCAACAGAGTGTTGTTCAAAATTCCAGTTTTGTATTCCTGAAGAAAAGTTTCCATTAATTAAAAGTTCATTGCCTAATGGAGCAAACAACGCCCAGCCACTTGCAACTAAATTTGCATGGGTATTATATTTTTGCGTTAACCAATTATTCCATTGTACACGCAAATCTTCTGAAAATTCAGGAGGAAGTTTATCAATTGTTCCATCAAGCCAACCCTGTATTAAACCATGTTCATTAAGAATTTCAATCATTGCAACGGCTGGGTCATCAGCAAGACGAATATTGGTATATGGATTAATTCTATTTAAAAGCCTATTAGCGTATTCTTTTTGTAATTCAATCAGAGGACGATAAAACATAGCAGGAACTTGTTTTTCTTTCCATGATAACTCGTTTATTGATGCCGGCAATCCATCTGCCGGTTGAAAATATCGACCTACAAGCAAATCTATATGTGAATATATGCCTTGTTCTTTAAGTTTTGCAAAAAAATAATCAAACCTACCTAACGCTTCAGCTGACAAATCACGAGTATTAGTGTCTGATGCAAAAATGTTAAAATCCCAGAATTTATCTAAAAAATGAAACCTGACAATATTTATTCCAAATTTTGCTAGTCTTTTGGCTACTCTTTCTGCATCTTGTTTTAAAGGAAAACATGCTGCTGCCGTAACATTCATTCCAAAAAATCTAATTCGTTCCTCTCCAACATGAAAATGTCCATCACTACCTACTGTTACAAATCCTAATTTACCTGCTGGCTTGTGATTTAAAAAACTCAAATTTGTTATACTTGGGGTACTGTCATCCCAGGGTAAATAAAAATCAAACATATTAGTTTGCCCATATGAGACAGTAAACAGTGATAAGTGAATGGTTATCAATGATATCAGTATAAATTTTCTAATTGGTAAGCCCTTTATTAAAAAGTAACGAGAGATATTCTCAAATATTGTGGATAACATATTTTTACCCCTTTATCTTATCCTGCTGTTATAAAGATTGGCTCTTTCGCAAGATGGCTGATAAAAAAAGAGTTACGACATAGGTCTCCTTGTGGTACCAATAAGCAAAACCTGCACTTCAATGGTACCACCAGGAGGTGTCCCTATGTCTGCAATAGTTTCATTGGCATTATGGTACCAGTTTCGGGGTTGGATTGTAAAGAAAATCTCAGCCAAAAACTGTGATTCAGACAGTAGGAGCCATTTTTTCAAAACTTTCACAGAGGGCGTAGGAAAGCCACAAAAGAAAGGAGCAGGCTAATGACCTATGCCGGCAAATAACCTATTTTCCTTATTGAGTCGATCGATTTCCTGACGAGCCTGCCTGAATCCACAACCTATCCTCTCTACTAATATTATCATAACTCTATATATATCAGTTGTCGAACAAAAATGAAACGCATCAAAAATAGGGACAATAGGGACAGATGTCCCTATTTTAAATCCGCATCTACCAACACCAGGGAGCTTCTTGCGGGGATGGCCACGGTATCTCCCTTTATTTCTCTTAGGGGCTCGGTGCCGGCTCGTTCTCCATCTACTACAATGACCCATCCCTTCTGCGGCAGTTTGACAGTTTGCTCTATGGTGTGGGCATTGAAAATTACGGCTATGGTATTCCCATCATCACCATTGGCATTATTGTTAATGGTGTAACCCACCATTTGTTCTGTGGGCATCTCCAAAAACACCAGATTATTTTGGATGTCTTCTGTGGAGGTCATACGAAATGCGGGGTGAGCTTGGCGCAAGGCAATCAACCCTTTATTATACTCAAATACATTTTGATACTGAACCTTTCTGGCCCAATCCAGTTGATTTATACTATCCGGGGATTTGTAACTGTTATGGTCGCCAAACTTGGTGCGGACAAAGTCCTGGCCGGCATGAAGGAAAGGAATCCCCTGAGATGTTAACACAATAACACTGCTCATCTTGTGCATCTTGAGAAGCTCTCCTTCACTCTCATCAGGATTAGTTTTCAATAATTTATCCCATAAAGTCAAATTATCGTGCGCTTCAGCATAGGTAATTGCTTGATCTGGCACCCCAGCCCAGGGTGCATCAGAGTAGTCAAGTAAACTATAATCAACCTGGAGGTATTCAGTTGAAGCGACAATGCCAAATTTAATAGATTCTTCCCTGTCGGGGGCCCCATTGACAAAACCAGGCTCCTGGTCATTAAATACATGGCCTTTGATGCCATCCCGGATGTCATCACTGAATGCAGCCACACCTGGAATTCTTCCCATATTGATTTTCAAAGCGCTTTGAGATGCTGGAAGCGGTGTGGCTCCGGCAGTCCAACCTTCACCATAAATCAAGATTGTCGGGTCCACTTTATCCAGAGCAGCTCGCACCGCATTCATAGTGTCAGTAGCGTGGAGTCCCATCAGGTCAAACCGGAAACCGTCAATTTTATACTCGGTTGCCCAGTGCACCACGGAATCCACAATCATCTTTCTTACCATAGAGCGTTCATCGGCAAGCTCATTACCACAGCCAGAACCATTAGAGAAACTACCATCCGGGTTCATCCGATAGTAATATCCGGGAACTAACAGGTGCAAATGGGAATCAGCGCTATGACTGGTATGATTATACACTACATCGAGAACAAGGCGAATTCCATTTTTATTAAGTCCCTTTACCATCTCTTTAAATTCCCGAACCCGCACTTCTCCATTGTATGGGTCTGTCGAATAGGAACCTTCGGGAACGCTGTAGTTTTGAGGGTCATACCCCCAGTTAAATTGGGGTTCATGCAACCTTGTTTCATCAATAGTGGCAAAATCAAAGGATGGCAGCAAGTGTAGGTGGGTAATTCCTAATTCTTTTAGGTGAGCTAACCCCGTTTTTACGCCTCCAGGTCCTCGGGTGCCCTCCTCAATGATGCCTAAGAATTTACCCTTGTTTTCAATGCCGGAATTTTCCTGGATAGATAGATCTCGCACATGCAATTCATAGATAATGGCATCCACGAAATGGCCATACTCCGGTTTTTCCAACTCGCCCCAGCCTTCAGGATTGGTACGAGACAGGTCAATAACCATAGCCCGATTGCCATTAACTCCAACAGCCTGAGCATAAGGATCCACCGTTTCGTTGGTATAGCCACCGACTGTTACTTTATAAGTGTAATAGACGCCATAGAGGTCTCCTGCTAAGGTTTTTATCCAGGTACCCTTAACATCCCGCTCCATTGAGTGCTCAGTACCTTTCCCGCCATGACCGGCAGGATAGGTCACCAACACCAGAGCGCTGGCCGTAGGAGCCCACACTCTAAACTCGGTTCTTCCCAGGCTATAGGCGGCACCCAGGTCATCACCATCATAATGGAACTGTTCCTCAAAGGCTTTACTGCTAAAGATATTGCCGAACCCTACTGTTGCTTCCCGATAGTATTGCTTTTGCAACACATAGGTGGTGTTGAAATCCAGGTTTTCTTCGCTGATGATGGACACATTTCCTGCGCGTCCATTAACTAACTGACCAACTGGGGTAACAGCTCTAATAACTACTTCTACCCCATCACCGAGCAATATAAAACCTTCACCGTTTCTCCCGGTAACTTCAAAAGGAAGATTTACTTCAACGCTAATCTTATTTGGTTCATCAATCAACGCAGAAACAATTTTCAGCGAGTGCTCCATATTAGACTCCTAGCAGACAATTATAAGCAATGACGATAAGATTTTTTCATTCTTTGCTAAATAAATATCAAATTCCATAAAATTAATAATTAAGGATAATGTCTTTGCTATATTGCTATTTGGTTATATAATAACATATCTTTGGTTTACTGTCACCATTTAACTCCCGCCACTCTAATTAGGCATAACGTTGCCGCGGTTCTGGTGATGTTAAACTCAGCGCAGTTAATTAGATTGAGGTGATTGGTGCCACCGTAAGAGACGATAGATGCTTTTGTGATTGGCTGTCTCATCTGTTATTCTTATAGGGCGAAGACTGAGTTCACGACAGACTTGAATCTGGAACGGAGGTATCAGATATGGACACGGAGGAAAAGATATTAAACTCTGCTAAGACTATCGCCGTGGTAGGGCTTTCGCCCAGGAGGGAGCGGCCAAGCTTCATCGTAGCAAGCTATTTGAAAAAGCAGGGCTTCAGGATAATACCGGTCAACCCCACCGCCCCAGAGATTCTGGGAGAGAAAAGCTACCCCGATCTTTCTTCCATTCCGGGAAGGGTAGACGTTGTCAATATCTTCCGCCGCTCTAAGGAAATATTTCCTATTGTGGAGGAGGCAATCAAGATAGGGGCAGGATCGGTCTGGATGCAAGAGGGAGTGATAAACGAGGAAGCGGCAAGCCGCGCCCGGGGAGCCGGACTCCTGGTGGTCATGGACAAATGCCTACTTAAGGAACACGGAAGATACGCACAACGATAACATTGATGAGAGGGCTTTCAAAATCATGTCGAAGATAGTGAGGGTGGGTATAAGCGGAGGAGGTGGACTCCTGCGTTGCTGCTAAAAGGAGGGCATATGTTTGAGACACTAAGGGCAATCATTTCCAGGGCAGATGCCGATTACGCCGATGTTCGCTACGAAATACTCCGCGAGACGAGGATTGTCTTCAACGGTGCCGAATTGGCGGAGATCGGCTCGAATACCACCGATGGATATGTATTGCGGGTACTGAAAAACGGAGGCTTATCCAGCGTAGCCTTTACTAAAGAGATCGATGCCGAAAAAGCGAGCAAGAACGCCCGGGGAAATGCCCTGCTGCTGTCCCGGAGCATAAAGGAGCCCGTCGTGTTCGCCGGAACCGAGGCAATTAAAGGCACCTTTTTCCCTCCGCTGAAAGAGGATCCGCGGGGAATCTCGATCGCGGAAAAGCTGGAATTAACCCGGCACTACAACGATATTCCCCTGAAACACGAAGGGATCAGTATGACTAACCTGCAATACAGGGAGGTCGTACGAGATAAGTATTTTGCCAGTACCGAGGGAAGCGAAATCAGAGAGGAGCTGATTACCACAACGATAAACGGGCTGATTACCAGCAAGGACGGAAATCTCATTCAGAACGTGAGGGTAGGGGCTGGAGGAAGTAATGGATTTGCCATCCTTAGAAATCGCGAAGAGGAGTTCGAGAAGAAAACGGGAATTGCCCTCGACCTTCTCCGGGCAAAGCCGGTAGAGGCCGGGGTCTATGATGCAATACTCAATCCCGATATGGCCGGGGTCTTTACCCACGAGGCGTTTGGCCACTTCTCTGAAGCTGACCTTGTCGAAGACAACCCCACGATGAGAGAGAGGATGAGAATTGGAGCCAAGCTGGGGAACAATGTGCTCAACATCATTGATGACCCCACGATACCCGACCAGTTAGGCTTCTACAAATACGATGACGAAGGTGTAACGGCCAGACCGGTGCAACTGTTGAGAGATGGGACTCTGGTGGGCCGCCTGCATTCGAGAAGGACGGCGGCCTCTTTTGGAGAGCCCCTCAGCGGCCACTCGATTGCCGAGGATTACCGTTTCGCCCCGATCATAAGGATGGGCAACATCTTTATCCAGCCGGGAACCAATAGCTTTGAGGAGCTTCTTGAGGAACTTGGCGATGGCTTGTACATCCTCGACGCCAAGGGAGGGCAGACCAGCGGGGAGAACTTCACCTTCGGCGCTCAGTACGCTTACAGGGTCAAGAACGGCAAACTGGGGGAGATGATTCGCGACATCAATATCTCCGGGAACCTGTACCGGACGATGCAAAACATCACCGCGATAGGAAACGACCTGGTGCTCTCTGAAACCGGTGGGTGCGGCAAGGGACAATTGAACATTCGCTCCAGCCATGGCGGGCCACACATACTTGTCAAAAGCGTTGTCATCGGAGGTGCCTGATGGAAGAATTGCTTGAAATCGCCAAAAAAGTCAGTGATCAAGTGGAGATTTACTCGCTGGATCAGACGGTCGACTCCGTTTCATTCGAGAATGCGAAGCTCAAGGATATCGATAGCACGCTGCAATCGGGGATTTCCTTGAGAATAATAAAGGATGGAAAACTTGGATTCGCATTTACCAGAAACCTGATCAGTGGTGGGGAATTCCTGCAAAACGCGCTCGATTCTCTCAAGGGCGGTGTTGAGACGGGCTTTAACCTCCCCTTCACGCGGGAACCGGCTCAACTGGATACTTACAATCCCGCGATCGAGAGCCTCACCAATACCACTATCGTGGATGAGTGCAACAGGATCTGTGAAATGCTGGCCCCCAACACAACCGGGCAGATCAACGTAGGTGCCGGACGTGTGACCACAAAAATACGTATCTTGAACAGCAATGGAACCGACCTTTCATCGAGGTCGTCTCAATACTATTGTCACACCGCAATTATGTATCCCGGCTCCTATTCCTCGATAAGCCGGTTGGTAGTTTCCAAGGACTTTGAGAAAACACCCGACGAACATCTGAACTTTATTCTCCACACCTACAATAGGTCGCTCAAGGAGGTGAGTCCCCGCGGCGGGAAAATGAAGGTTCTTTTCCTGCCGGATACTATATACGGTCTAATCTGGAGACTTCAGAGCGCAACAAGCGGGAAGAACATCTACGAAAAGAAATCGCCGCTGTCGGAGAAGTTGGGGGAGGAGATATTCGATCCTCAACTCACCATATATAACGACCCCTTCAATGATGAAATCCCCGGTGCCCGCAGCTTTGATGACGAGGGTACGCCCTGTCAATATTTCCCAGTAGTTGAAAAGGGCGTCTTAAGGAATTTCTATTATGATCTTCACTATGCCAACAAGCTGAAGGTAAGTCCCACCGGGCATGGATTCAGGAGTGCGATGTGGGGCGGCGATTCGATCACCACAAAACCCACCCCGTCTCTGGATCACCTGTTCATAAAGCCCGGCGGTAAGTCTCTTTCGGAGCTCATAGGGTCGATCGATCGCGGCATCATCATCGCCGGTGTGCTTGGCGCCCACAGCGGCAACATCCCGAATGGGGATTTTTCAATGGGCCTCAGCCCGGGGCTATATGTGGAGAAGGGCGAGATAGCAGGGAATGTAAAGGACGCCATGGTAGCCGGCAACATCTATCAGGTGATGAAAAATGTGCTGGCTATTGAAGATACCCTCTACCCGGTAGGAATGGGAACCTTCCCGGCGGTATTGTTTGATAGTGTGAGTGTGGCGACAGGAAAAACCTGAGAAAGGTGAGAGGTAATTACTCAGGTTATCAGGTTCACAGTTTAGGGTTCACCGTTCACGGTTCACGGTTTAGCATGCAGCCCCTTTACCCCCTAGGTGCCATGCACTACACGCTAATTGGGAACTCCGGAACTTTGAACCTGAGTAGTTGCTAATTATCTTGAATTGTCAACTCGAGGCTTTTGGCTAGAATAGCGGTCTTGACAACAAGGGGGATGATACGATACACTATCAATAAAGATAAAGGTTTTTGGGAAACTGGGGGGTGAGATATAGAGTAATGGGGCTTGAGTTTTTGAGGTAGTGAACACTGCGCTATCTCGAAAAAGCGGAATATGAGCAGTGAAAGTTGTGAAAATGGAAAGGCTTTTAGGAAAGCCTGTGGAGGGAAGAAAAAATGAAGAAAATAATAGTAGGAGTGCTGCCCCTTCTTGTGGTGTTCACACTGGCTCTGGGAGCCGGCGGCTACCCGGCCCAGGGGGAAGAAGCGAGGGTAAAGATTGAGCTAACTCCAGAAGAACTGGTGGAAAGGGTAATTGAGGCCTGGCAAGACGTAGTGTCCTACCAATCTGATACGGAAATGACCATGAACACAACAACCGTTGTCCCTGGGGAAACGATTGATATGCAGATGCGTATGCTGATGGATAGCACAGTCGACGTCGTTAACCAGAGGATGATGACAACAGTGACAACGGAAATGACCATGCCCACCATGCCCGGTGTTACCGAAAAGGTTATGGTAACAGAAGCGGCAAGCTATTGGGTTGATGGCACCATGTATACGGAAATGGCCCTGCCAGACATCCCAGGCATGCCCTGCCTGCCAGACATACCGGGCATGCCTCCCCTGCCAGACATCCCAGCCTGGACTAAAATGGGGATGCCCTGGTTATGTCAACTTGAGCTAAGTGTTGAGCTGCTCAAAGCATCGGAGATTGAGATTCTGCGTGTGGAAGAGGTAAACGGTGTGGAAACCTATTTGATCAAGGTAACGCCGGATATTAAGCTCTGGGGGACAATGATGGAGGGAATGATGATGCCGGATTTAGGGCTGGACCCAGCGGTAATGGATATCAACCTCGAAGAAATGATCCAGAGGGTAAGCATGAAACGATGGATCGCCAGAGAGACCTTTCTTCCTCTGAAAGACCAAACAGAGATGACCATGGTGTTTGAAGGAGGGGAAACGGAAATAAGTACGGTAGCTCTATATCACAGCTTCAATGAAGCGGTTACCATTGAGCTCCCTCCGGAAGCCGCAGAGGCGGTAGACATAAAAGAAATGATGGAAATGCTTGAGGAAAAAATGATGGAAATGCGTAAGCCGTGTGAGCCCTGATCGAAGATCCTGAATTGGAGACCATTCGCTAACGAGATTGGGGGAGAGACTGCCGGCAAAGCCGGTATCATAAACCGGTAGGGACACAACAGCGATAGAGTAAAAGGGAAACAATAGATTTAAGTAAAACGAGAGATGCCGTAAGTTTGCAAAACCGCTCCGGCTCGATAAACATCCCCTGTGTGAGCATCAGGCACTCCCGCTAATTGGTAATCTAATTGCATTTTCTTCCATTTATGCAAACCCATAGCATGATAAGCCAGCAACTGTAAGGGCGGGGTAAACGGCAACTTTTTTATAAATTTTGCCAATTGATGGAGCTCTTTTTGGTTATCGGTATATCCGGGAATAATGACATAACGAATGAGCATCTTTTTCGTCACGGCTTTATTTAGCTTGATAATATTGTTCATAATCGCGCTATTATCCCGCCCGGTAAATTTTTGATGCAAGGCCGGGGTAGCCGCTTTAATGCTCACCATCCAAAGATTAACATCAGGTATGAGTTTTTCTACCCACTGCTCACCACAACAAAGAGAAGTGTCTATAGCCACATGGGCCTTGTTTGCTTTTAAGAGCTGCACACATTGATCAACAAACTCGCCTTGCAGTAAAGGCTCTCCCCCGGAAAAAGTCACTCCCCCTTTCTTATAAAAAGGCCTGTTCCGGTTGTACTTAGCCAATACTCGCTGCGGGGTATGCTCCCGCCCCTCATTGCTCCAGGCAGTATCGGGATTATCGCAAAATTGGCACTGCATCGGACAACCGGACAAAAATAATACCAGACGGATACCCGGTCCGTCCACAGTACCGAAATTTTCTACAGAATGGATTAAGCCTTTCAACCTCCGAGTCCTTGCTGAAAAATGGTCCGGTTTATTATTTCCATCTGCTGTTCTCTAGTTAACTTAATAAATTTAACCGCATAACCGGATACCCGGATAGTTAAATTTGGATATTGTTCCGGATTTTTCATTGCTTTTTTTAAAGTTTCCCGATTGAAAACATTTATATTAAGATGCTGGCCCCCGGCATTAAACTGCCCATCTAACAAAAATGCTAAGTTTTGGCAGCGAGCTTGATCATCTCTACCCAGGCAATACGGTGTAGCTGATAGGGTATAAGAAACCCCGTCCTTGGCATCTTTGTAATCAATCTTAGACACAGATCTTAATGAAGCTAAGATGCCGCTAACATCTCGCTGATGCATGGGGTTGGCCCCCGGGGCAAAAGGCTCACCTTGCTGGCGGCCGCACGGAGTGGCGCCAGTCTTTTTTCCATAAACTACATTAGAGGTAATAGTTAGTACTGATAAAGTATGCTCAGCGTGGCGATGCAGCGGATACCGACGCAATTTAGCTATAAAATCAGCTACCAGCCCTTTCGCCAGTTCATCAACCCGTTCATCATTATTACCAAAGCAAGGAAAGCTGCCCTCTACTTTAAAGTCAACAATCAAGCCGTTCTCGCCAACTATTGGGGTTACTTGAGCATATTTAATAGCGCTCAAGGAATCAGCAAGCACTGATAATCCGGCGATACCAAAAGCCATATAAGCATGAGGATGGAGATCATGCAAGGCCATCCCTAACTTTTCATAGGCATATTTATCATGCATATAGTGAATGACATTCATCGTCTGCACATATTGTTCGGCCAGCCAGTCCAGAGTTTTATCTAAAGACTCTCGCACCGTCTCATAGTCTAATACTTGTCCCGGTTGGGCTTGGTAAAATTCCGGGGCTACTTTTAATTTTGTCAACTCATCGACCCCGGCATTTAAGGCCATTAACAAGGCTTTAGGCAAGTTAGCCCGGGCTCCAAAGTATTGTAAATCTTTGCCCACTCGCATAGCAGATACACAGCAAGAAATAGCATAATCATCTCCGTATATCGGGCGCATCAAATCATCATTCTCGTACTGAATAGCAGAAGTCTCTATGGATATTTGCGTACAAAATTCTTTGAAACCTTGCGGTAATTCTTCAGACCACAAAACGGTTAAATTCGGCTCAGCGGACGGACCTAGATTACGCAAAGTCTGTAAAAAACGGAATGATGTTTTAGTCACTAAGGTGCGTCCGTCCCGACCCATGCCACCGATGGCTTCGGTAATCCATAAGGGATCAGCCGCAAAAAGAGCATTGTAGTCTCTAGTGCGCAGTTGACGAGCCAATCGCAATTTAATGACAAAATCATCGATTAATTCTTGGGCTTTCTCTTCATTAAGAGCGCCGGAGCACAAATCTTTTTCAAAATAAATATCCAAAAAAGTGCTTATCCGACCCAAGGACATCGCGGCTCCGTTTTGTTCTTTAAGAGCCCCCAGGTAAGCAAAGTAGAGCCATTGCAGCGCTTCTTGAGCCGTCAAAGCCGGCTGAGAAATATCATAACCATAGCTGGCCGCCATTTCTTTTAAGTCTTTTAAAGCATCTATTTGACCGCTAACCTCTTCGCGCAACTGGATGGTGTCCGGGTTAATGTTTTGTAAGTCCTGACCTTCAAGCTGCTCTTGCCGTTCGGCAATCAAGCGATCTATTCCATATAAAGCCACCCTTCTGTAATCACCGATAATCCTGCCCCGGCCATAAGCATCAGGCAAACCGGTAAGCAAACCTGTTTTGCGCAACAAGCGCATTGTTTTCGTATAAACTCTAAAGACCCCTTCATTATGGGTGCAACGATATTTGCTGAAAATATCTTTTACCCGGTCATCAAGTTGGTAACCATACTCCTGGCAAGCAGTATCTACTATGCGAATGCCACCCCAAGGATTGATCGCTCGTTTTAAGGGAGCATCCGTCTGTAAACCCACTATTATTTCGTTTTCTTTATCCAAATACCCCGGAGCATGAGCGGTAATAGTAGTCACTGTTTTCGTATCTATATCATATACCCCGCCCCGATTATGCTCTTCCTCGATTAATTGGTTGCATTTTCTCCAGAGATTTTTAGTGCGTAAAGTGGCCCCACTCAAAAAATTATCCTCGCCAGCGTACGGCGTGTAGTTGGCTTGAATAAAAGAGGAGACATTGATTTTCTGCTCCCAACCCCCGGCTTTAAAATCATCTTTTAAAACTGCATGCTTAAGATTCGTATTCATCTCTATCATCCTCCCTTTCGTTTCTGTCATTCCGAGCGAAGCGAGGAATCTTATCAGGATGCTCAGGGCAGGCTCCGGGAGAAATCCTGAATTGTCACGAATAGCAAAGATTTCTCACATTCGTTCGAAATGACATGGCTGGACAAATATTTCAAAATTCCACAGGATATTAAGTGATTATGTTTTTTCAGTGCTTTTCTAAGTTTTCCGTGTTTCTGTGGTTCCTTGGAAATTTCTCTACATTTAGGCTGACCTGATCTTCTTACTCATAGGCTTGACGATAGATTTCTTCCAGCTCAGGAATTAACGGATAGCGCGGATTGGTCCCCGTGCACTGATCGTCAAAGGCGCGCTTAGCAAGCTCCCGCACCCGAGCTTCAAATTTGTCTTTAGGCACTCCTGCCTCCTTCAGGTTGGTGGGAAGACTAAGATGGCGCATAAGATTAGCCAGCGTTTCTATCAGAGCCTCCGGCCCGGGAGACAAACCGGCCCGGGCTTTGATTTCAACAGGCAAAGGTTCAATGCTTACAAAAGCCATTATCTGAGTATATCGTTCCCGAGTAGAATAAGTGTGATAGCGCGGCCAGGTAGCGTATTTACTGGGCACCTCGGCGCTGTTATAGCGAATCACATGCGGTAGGAATATAGCGTTGGCCAGGCCATGAGGAATGTGAAAAGCAGCTCCGATTTTGTGGCTGAGCGAATGGCAAATACCCAGACTGGAGTTTGTAAAGGCCATCCCGGCAATGGTGGCGGCGTTATGCACCTTCTCTCGCGCTTCCCGATCCTCGGGATTCTCATAAGCCCGGGGGAGATACTCAAACAAGAGGCGAATGGCCTGCAAGGCCAGGGGGTCAGTATAGTCCGAGGCCATTGTACTAACATAAGCCTCCAGGGCATGACTAAGCGCATCCATGCCGGTGGCAGCAGTAACCTTCTTAGGCAAGGTCATTACCAAATCCGAGTCAATGATGGCACACCAGGGTGTAAATTCGTAGTCCGCCAGGGCGAATTTATCACCTTTCTCATCGGTAATCACGGTAAAAGCGGTTACTTCCGAACCGGTACCCGAGGTAGTTGGGATGGCGATAAATTTAGCCTTCTGGCTTAAGGGCGGGACTTTAAAAACCCGCTTGCGGATATCCATAAAACGCACCGCCACATCCTTAAAGTCCACCTCCGGACGCTCATAAAACAACCAAGCCGCTTTAGCGGCGTCGATCGGCGAGCCACCTCCCAAAGCGACGATGAGGTCAGGATTAAAACTATGCAGAAAATCAGTAATACGGCGTACCGTATGCACAGTGGGATCAGGCTCTACCTCATCAAACACCAGAACTTGCAAGCCTGCCTCACCCAGAAAATCTTGCGCTCGTTCCGCGTACCCGAGATCAACCATCATTCGGTCGGTAATCAGCGCGACGCGTTTGAAAATTCCGGTGTTACGCAGGTAGCTGAGAGAACCGGGCCCCCAGAATATTTTGGGAGGGATACGGAACCACTCCATATTTTGATGTCTATCGGCAATTGTAGTCACATTAAGCAAATTAACCACATTCACATTACCGCTGATGGAATTACCACCCCAGGAACCGCAACCCAGAGTCAGCGAAGGGGTAAGACCAAAGTTATAGATATCACCAATAGCCCCCTGCGATGCCGGCTGGTTGATCAGCATCCGTCCCACCGGAAGCCTCTCGGTAACAAAATCTACCGCTTCCTGTGCCCGAGCATGGACAACGGCTGTATGCCCCATCCCCTGCATCGCGAGCAGACGGTTCATCACCGCCACCGCTTCTTCCTTATCACTAACCTTGTACAATGTCAGGATAGGCGAGAGTTTCTCGCGCGCCAGCGGGTCGTCCCAACCGATCGTTTTCACATTTCCCCTGGCAAGCAGGATCTTGGTATCCTTGGGTACCTTAAAGCCGGCCATTTCGGCAATCTTTTCGGCGCATTGACCGCAAATCTCTCCCAAGCGGTTGGCGATAAGATTGGCAACCTTAATGGCCTCTTCTTTAGACATAAGATAACATCTCCGCTCGTTGAATAAGTCCAGCGTCCGTTCGAAGATCTCTTGGTCCACAGTCAAAGAGGCCTCACAGGCACAGACCATACCACTGTCAAAAGTTTTAGACTTAATCAGATCTTCTACTGCCCGCTCCAAATCCACAGAACGATGGAAATAAGCCGGGGTATTACCCGAACCCACACCCAATGCTGGCTTCCCTGAACTATAAGCCGCCTTCACCATAGAAGGCCCTCCCGTAGCCAGAATCAGGTCTCCGTTAGCCATGAGATAGGCAGTATCCTCTACAGAGGGCTTCTCGATAACTTGTAAGATATTTTCCGGTGCCCCTGCCTTCACTGCCGCTTCTCTCATAATGCGTACAGCCTCGGTGATAGAGTGAATAGCCCGGGGGTGAGGGGCATAAATAACCGCATTGCGCGCTTTCAAATTTAAGAGAGCCTTAAACATCGCCGTGGAGGTAGGGTTGGTCACCGGAATTACCGCGATGACTACCCCGGCTGGCTGAGTAACGGTCTTAATGCGATTAAGTTTGTCATTAGTAATAACCCCACAAGTCACTATATTGCGAATCTGGTTGTAGATAAACTCAGTGGAAAAATGGTTTTTAATCACCTTGTCCACAACGATACCCATGCCGGTCTCTTCCACGGCAAGCTCGGCCAGCGGGATACGCGCATCAGCACCTGCCAAGGCGGCTTTTTCCACTATTTTGTCCACCTGTTCCTGAGTATATGACTGATAAGCCTGGGCTGCCTGGCGAGCGCGTTGCAAGACTTCATCTAAATAATGAATGCGAGCGCTCCCGCTGCTAACTTCTTGCACTGCTTTTGTCGCGGGAAGATCTTTTTTTGTCTTATTCTTAGCCATCAATTTCTTGCTCCTTTTCCTTGTTTGCGTCCGCACCTAGCACGCTATTGACAATTTTAAAGGAGGATAAATACCCCCTCCGGTTATTATTAAGACGACATTACTCATGTCCAAAGTTCCGGGACTTCGGCGTGAGCTCAACCAAACGGTTCAGGGTTCCAATCTCCGTCTTCAGGGGGACGAACCTTGAACCTTGAATCTGACAATTTAAGCAGTTACCAAAGGTTTAGTTGCTCGCTCTAAATTTCCAAAAAGATAGGCAATAGCCAGCCCGTAGTTAGTTATAGGAACTCCCTGCATTTTGGCCTTATAAATTCTGCTTAAAACCTCCCGGCGATTAAAAACACAACAGCCGCACTGAATAATGAGCTTATATGGTTTTAAATCTTCTGGAAAATTATGTCCGCTAACTACTTCAAAAGATATTTTACCACTTATTTTTTGATTAATCCAGTGCGGTATTTTTATTCTTCCAATATCTTCACCTATAGGGTGATGAGTGCAAGCTTCAGCAATTAAAACCCGATCTCCTGAATTTAATCTACCAATCGCCTCTGCGCCTCTAACTAATTCTGACAAGTCACCATTACGCCGGGCAAAAAGAATAGAAAAGCTGGTGAGCGGAATATCATCAGGTAAAGCGGCAAAAACCTCCTCAAATGCTTGCGAATCCGTAACCACGAGAGCCGGTTTTTTCCTTAAATTATTAATCGCTCGGGGTAATTCTTGCTCGTTCACCACTAAAGCCGAAGCTCGTTTATCTAAAATTTCTCTTAATGTCTGCACCTGGGGCAAAATAATCCTTCCCTTGGGCGCCTCCTTATCAATAGGGATCACCAGCACCGCTACCTCTCCCGCTTCCACAAGATCAGCAATAATCGGGGGAGGATTTAACCAGTCATCCGGGAGAATCTCAATGAGCTTGCTTTTTATTTTAGCGGTAACTTCCCAACTCTGGAAGAAGCTGGGTAAGGCGCAGATTTCAGCATAAGGAATTGTTTCTTGAGCCAGCTTTTCTTTTACTTTTTTATCAGCAACAAAAAGGTCTATCTTATTGAAAATAATAAGCAAGGGGATGTTTCTCGTGTTTGTCTCTTGCACAATCTTTTCTTCATACTCTCCCCAAACATTTGCTTCGCTAACCAGAATAACAATATCAGCACGGTCAAAAATCTCGTATGTCTTTTTTACCCTTAGCTCGCCCAGCGCCCCTAAGTCATCTATGCCGGCCGTATCAATGAATAAAACCGGACCAATGGGCAAGAGTTCCATAGCTTTCTCCACCGGATCGGTAGTCGTTCCGGCAACGGGAGAAACAATAGAGACATCTTGCTGGGTCAAAGCATTAAGCACAGAAGACTTGCCCACATTCCTTCTGCCAAAAATGGCCAGGTGAAGCCGCAATCCCTTAGGAGCTTTTTGCATTGATGATACCTTTTTCCTAACTACTCAGAAGTCAGGAGTCAGGAGTCAGAATCCAGAATAAAAGATAAACGAATTGATGAAGCTTTTGCCATAATTACTCTCTCATTCTTGCCGCCACGACAAACTCTCTAATTTTTTTCTCATCCTTCCTTCCCTTTCTTTCCACTCCAGAAATTACATCAACAGCATCAGGTTTTATCATCTCTATCGCCTCTCTTACATTCTGGCTGTTAAGTCCACCGGCAATAATCAAGGTTTTAACTTTTTTCCTTATC
>CAZGXS010000004.1:0-7027 GCA_964529935.1 uncultured bacterium
CGCGCATTCATACTTTCGTGGGAACCTCTCCCCTGCATCGGGATCATATCTTGCGCAAGTCAGCCAAAGAAGTTTTAAAAATGGCCGTTGAGGCCGTGAAAATTGCCCGGGGATATACAGAAGATGTAGAATTCTCGGCTATGGATGCTACCCGCACTGAATTGGATTATCTTTGTGAAATTCTGGAAAAGACTATTGAGGCCGGAGCAACGACGGTGAACATTCCCGACACCGTAGGTTATGCTCTGCCCGAAGAATTTGGCCGGTTAATCAAGAATGTCTGTGAACAGGTGCCCAATATCAAGAAAGCTGTTATCAGCGTTCATTGCCATAACGATCTGGGCCTGGCAACGGCCAATTCTCTCTTCGCCATTATCCATGGCTCCCGACAGGTAGAGTGCGCTATAAACGGTCTGGGGGAACGGGCCGGCAATGTCTCCCTGGAAGAGACGGTTATGGCTTTACAGACGAGGGAAGACTTTTTCAAGAAATATGCTACCCAGATTAACACCAAGGAGATTCACCGAACCAGCCGTCTGGTGAGCCATCTTACCGGGGTGCCTATCCAGCCTAATAAAGCCATTGTGGGAGAGAATGCTTTTGCCCACAGCTCAGGAATTCATCAGGATGGAATCCTCAAGAAACGCACAACCTTCGAGATAATGACACCGGCCTCTATAGGCCTCAAGGAAGGCAAGATGGTCCTCACCAGTCGCTCGGGAAGACATGCTTTAAGTCATCGGCTGGAAGAATTAGGTTACAAACTGAAAGCTAAGGAACTCGCCCGGGCTTACCAGGAGTTCAAGAATTTAGCGGATAAGAAAAAAGAAATCTTCGACGAGGATTTAGAAGTTATCGTTCAGGATGATATCTCGGCCATTCCCGAGACCTTCCATTTGGAATATATCCATACCACCAGCGGCAGCCAGACGGTTCCCACGGCTACCATCAGGCTGAAGAAGAAAGGAAAGATTGTTGAGGATGCAGCCTGCGGAGATGGTCCGGTAGATGCGGCCTATAGAACCATTGATAGAATCACCGGGGTTAAAGGGAAGCTCCTTGATTATTCGTTAAGGGCGGTAACCAGCGGCAAAGATGCCCTGGGGGAAGTCACTGTAAAGATAAAAGAAGGGAAAGAAATTTCCCTGGGAAGAGGCACGAGCACCGACATTATTGAAGCCAGCGCCAAGGCCTACCTCAACGCCATCAATAAACTGGTATATAAGAGAAGAGCTAAGTCACAAGGATAACAGAAAATTAAGTTAGGCAGTGGGACAGTTCAACTGATAGCTTAAACTGTCAAACTGTCAGGCTGATATTCTTCTGTGGTTAAAAAGCTTTCTTGCTCAGTGTTCTCAATTTTTTTCTCTGTATTCTCTGTGGTAAAGGTTTTAAGTTACAAAGCCTAATTTGCGGCCTAGAATTTTCAATCCTATACCTGATTACACAGATGAAGAAGCAGATTACAGGTTAATAATTTTCCTTGAACCCTTGAACCCTTTCCCAACCGTAGGGAGAGATATCTTGACAATTTCCCCAAAGGGAAAAGAGTCCATGCCAAACAAAGATCTCATCCGCCGCAAGTTAGTTAACCCGCAACAACCTTCCTCCATAACAATCTATTATTTTATACAGATGCACATTAATAACAAAATTCCCCTAGTTATACTACGCCATTCCCCTTACGACAGGCAAAATGGGAGAAAAACCCTGATAAGCTATTTTATTTATATATAATTTACCTAGTCGTTACAATAATATAAAAGGAATGTTATACACCTGGAATTATAGCAACTCATAAGGACAGAGCTTGAAAAAATATATTGCGGAATTTATGGGGACATTTGCCCTGGTCTTTGCAGGCACCTCAGCAATTGTGATCAACGATATTAGCGGAGGAGTTA
The DNA here is from genome assembly GCA_964529935.1 of uncultured bacterium. Taxonomy (GTDB): domain Bacteria; phylum NPL-UPA2; class NPL-UPA2; order NPL-UPA2; family JAADIA01; genus CAZGXS01. The sequence continues at coordinate 1,905 of CAZGXS010000004.1, forward strand.
TAACTCATATTGGCATTGCCATGGTTTTTGGACTTGTCGTGGCTGCCATGATATATGCGCTTGGGGATATTTCAGGCGCACACATTAATCCAGCAGTTACAGTTGGTTTCTGGCATGCTGGACGTATCCCCGGGAAGGAAGCATCATTTTACATAATTAGCCAGATTGCAGGAGCCATTAGCGCAAGTTTGATTGTCTATCTATTATTTTCCACCCACCAGACCCTCGGAGCTACGCTGCCGGCTGGCTCCTGGACGCAGTCTTTCATCTTAGAAGTTATTTTAACCTTTATTCTTATGTTTACTATTATCAACATAGCAACTGGCAGCAAAGAAAAGAAAATTATGGCTGGTGTTGCCATCGGTGCAGTGGTGGGATTAGGCTCTCTTTTTGCCGGTCCTATTTCCGGTGCATCTATGAATCCAGCCCGTTCGTTAGCTCCTGCGATTGTCAGTGGAAATATTGCCGATGTATGGATTTACATCCTTGCCCCGTTAGTTGGCGTTTACTTTGCGATAATTTGCTGTCGTTGTATCAGGGAAAAAGAATGTTGCCCAAAGAGGCGGTTATGAGGCGAGTGCTGTTTGTTTGCGTGGAAAATTCCTGTCGCAGTCAAATTGCAGAAGCGTTTGCCCATATTCACGGAAAGGGTATTATAGAAGCCTTTAGTAGTGGTTCCAGTCCTTCGGGGAAAGTGAGCGAAAAGGCAATTGCATCCATGGGGGAAGTTGACTATGACTTATCCCAACATAAGTCCAAGCCGTTAAGAGAGATACCGGATATTATGTATGACCTTGTAGTAGCAATGGGTTGTGGTGATAAGTGTCCATTTGTGCGCGCTAAACAAAGACAGGACTGGAATATTCCAGACCCAAAGAATTTAGATAAAGAGCAGTTTCGTAAAATTAGAGAGCTAATTGAAAGTAAAGTCCTTAATTTTATCAACGAGAAAAAGGGCGTATAACAGAGCGCTGCACTTAACCGAAAATTCGCCGGCGCTACAGCGCAAGAAGAAATGCGATAGATAGGATAGCTCTTTTTTTTATTCTATTATATCTCCCACTACCGGTTCAACCTTCACTTTTCGCCTTTCTAAATATTTGAGCCCTTTCTCCAAATTCTCCTTCTTCCCTTTCAGTTCCAGGACGATTTCCCCCACTGTCTCGCTGACCCGGGCCCGGCGGATGTTAAGGACGACATCATATCTCTTGGCCATCTTGAAGGTAAGGGGCTCCTTAATCAACTCTTGGGGGAAAGTCAACTTAACCATTCGTTTGGCCATCTTCTTCACCCTCCTTTAATGAGTCCGTATAAGGCGGACGAACCAAGTTCGGCCATATGACTTAGCTTAGCTAAGCCGTGGCTTCACTTGACAGAATTACTCGTTAAACTAACCCCCCTCCGGCGATAGCCGGGATAATAGATACCTCGTCCCCGTCTTTTGTAGGGGTGTTATCTCCCTTTAAGAATCTCACATCCTCTTCATTTACATAGATGTTTATGAATCGGCGCACCTTTCCCTTCTCGTCGCAGATTCTCTCCTTAATCCCCGGATAGTTTTTCTCCAAGTCCTCGATTAGCCCCCCGACCGTTTTCCCTTGGCTCTCTACCTCGGCTTGATTCCCGGTCAATTTTTGTAAAGGAGTCGGTATCCTCACTTTAATAGGCATCTTATACCTCACTGGTATAATATTCATTATACCTGATTACGCAGATTTTTATTAGAGATTACACAGATTAAAACATAAATTACCTAACCCGACAGCTTTTATTGCCAAAATTAAAACAACAGGCTATTATTCGCTCTGTAAGAGGATCTCCATTTTCTATAATCTGCGTAATCTGCCTTTTAATCTGTGTAATCAGACGTCCTGAGCTTTATAGGACGTCTTGAAATGGGCTTAAGGGCGCGCCGCAAAAGTGCCGCCCTTGATAGGTTGGAACGAGTTTCGTGACCGCCTAAAACGGTTGTGCTATGCCTTAGGAACTTTTATTTCCTTCTCAAACGAATCTAGGGTGGGCCTTATCTTAATAAATCTTCCGATATGTTCGGAAACAGCCTCCTGAGTCTTGAGACCATTGCCAGTTATGGAAATCACCAGGGATTCGTTCCGGGGAATTCTTCCCTCGTCAATCAATTTTTTAGCTACCCCCCTGGCCGTCTCGGTGAAGATTCCTTCCATCCGAGCTAAGAGTTTCATTCCTTCCGCAATCTCCTCATCGCTGGCTCCCTCTCCCCAGCCGCCGCTTTCCTGGACCGTGCTCACGGCATAGTAGCCATCGGCGGGATTGCCGATAGCCAGGGATTTAGCGATGGTCTTCGGCTTCACCGGTTTTATTACCTCGCTTCCCTCCTTGATGGCCGTAACTATAGGAGCGCAGCCTTTCGGCTAGGCACAATAAACCTTAGTCTTCGGCCTATCGAGCAAACTAATCTTATCCCTATAATTTTATCTTCGCTTCCAGTTCGGATTTCGACACCAGACCGATAATTCGTTCTTTGGCCTCTCCCCCCTGAAAAACGATCAAGGTAGGAATGCTCATAACCTCATACTTTGAAGCCATCAGAGGATTATCATCCACATTGAGTTTACAAACCTTGAGGCGACCCCGGTATTCACCGGCTATCTCCTCTATAAGGGGAGCAAGCCTTTGGCAGGGGCCACACCAGGAGGCCCAGAAATCTACCAATACCGGCAAATCAGCTTCTAAGACCTCTTCCTTAAAATTGCTATCGTTTATCTCATCAGCCATGATTATTCCTCCTCCGTATAGCTAATTTCTTCCTCTTCTATCTTGCCCTCCCCAATCTTAAATGCACTAACCTTCAACTTGTGGAGGTCGGTTAAGGAGACGATAACATAGCTCGCTTCCAAATAGAAAGCAAGCTCTACATCCCGCGGGGAGGGATAAGGAGAACTGTCCGCGTGAGAATGGTAGATGCCTAACATCTCCAGCCTGGAATTTCTCATTTCTTTAAAGGCCTTAAGCTGTTCCCGAGGATCCATAAAATAACAGGTGGCCGGTATCTCAGAAGTGTTAGTCATCTTATAAACTTTAGTTATCAGGTTATCCTTGCCCGCCAGAATCCCACAGGCTTCATTGGGATACTCCCTTCGGCAATGTTCAACCATCTCCGAGAAACAGGATTGCTTGATCTTCACCGACCTTATCCATCCCCGTTTTAAACTCCCGACACTCTGCCAGAAACAAGAAAACTTGTCGCTTCGCTCCTCATGACTTTCCCCCTCACCTTTATCCCGTTGATAGATAAGCTTTTTATCTAACGGGGCCTCCCTCTCCCCTCAGAGGAGAGGATTAAAGTGAGAGATGTTTATACTTTCCTATACTGAAATAAATAGTCTATTTTGATGTATTTCTATCCTGGTGATGCGGGGATTTTTAAGCATTCTCCGGGATTTCGGATTTCGCCCTTGCCCCTGGAAATTTTTTCAGATAATCATCTATGGCTGACCTTAGAGCTTCCTCGGCCAAAACAGAACAGTGCATCTTGATAGAAGGAAGGCCACCCAGGGCCTCGGCCACGGCCCGGTTGGATATCCTCAAAGCTTCCTTGACAGTCTTTCCTTTAACAAGTTCGGTTACCATGCTGCTGGTAGCAATAGCGGCGCCACAGCCGAAGGTTTTGAACTTAGCATCAACAATCTTCTCGTTTTCAACCTTAATGTAAAGTTCCATGATATCTCCACAAACGGGATTTCCCACATGGCCAACGCCATCCGCATTCTCTATTTTGCCTACATTACGGGGATTTCTAAAATGTTCCATTACCTTCTCACTATAGGGGCCGTCCATTATTTACCTCCCAAAAACTTAGGCCGCCTGCGGCGGCAACAGGCACAGAGGCACTAAGTTAAAAACCTAAAAAAACTGCAAGTATTGGCTTTTATCTTTCCTTTGTGCCTTTGTGCCTCTGTCACTTTGTGCCTTGCTTTTCTATGTGCCTTGTCTTTTAACTCCCTTTATACAGGGGAGACATTCTCCGCAATCTATCCACTATCTCCGGGAGGACTCCCAGGACATAGTCTATGTCCTCTGCGCTCGTCCCTTTCCCCAGAGAGAACCTTATCGAGCCCTGAGCTATCTCCGGCGCTACGCCCATGGCCATAAGAACATGAGACGGTTTTAGGGACCCGGAAGTGCAGGCAGAACCCGTGGAAACGGCCACCCCCTTCAGGTCCAGGCTGATGATCAACGATTCTCCCTCTATAAATTCAAAGGACATATCCAGGGTGTTTGGCAATCTTTTCTCCGGATGTCCATTCAATCGGACATAATCGATTCTTTCCCTGATGCCTTTCTCTAACTTATCTCGGAGGTGAATGAGGTGAGTTTTCCAACCCTCCATCTCCCGGGAGGCCAATTCCGCCGCTTTCCCCAGACCAACTATTCCGGGAACATTCTCCGTCCCCGCCCGATGCTGTCCCTCATGATGTCCCCCGTGAATGAGGGAGTCTATCTTTACTCCCTTCCTGATATAGAGAGCCCCCACTCCTTTGGGGCCATAGAACTTATGTCCGGACAGGGAAAGGAGATCTACCCCTAATTCCTCAACATTCACGGGAATTTTCCCCACCGCCTGGACAGCATCAGTATGAAAATAGACCTTTTTCTCCTTGGTTATCTTAGCCAATTCCTCAATGGGCTGGATGGTTCCTATTTCGTTATTGGCCAGTATTATAGAGACGAGAACAGTCTCTTCCGTGAAAGCTCGCCTCAGGTCATCGGGCTCCACCAGACCATATTTATCAACGGGAAGATAGGTGACCCGGAATCCTTTCTTCTCCAGATACTGGCCGGTATTCAGGACAGCCTGATGTTCGATAGAGGAAGTGATAATATGCTTACCTTTCTGCTCGCGGGCATAAGCCACTCCCTTGAGAGCAAAATTATCGGCCTCGCTTCCCCCGCTGGTAAAGACTATCTCTTCTTCCCCGGCCCCGATCAATCCGGCAACCTTCTCCCGAGCCTCCTCTACCGCCGCCCGGGCCTCTCGACCGAAGAAATGGATGCTGGAGGCATTGCCATACTTGTCCTGATAGTAAGGCAACATAGTTTCCAGCACCTCCGGGTCAAGGGGAGAAGTAGCGTTATGGTCCAAA
>CAZGXS010000004.1:7127-20532 GCA_964529935.1 uncultured bacterium
ACGGTTTGGGCGGCTTTCTTCAGGGCAGAGATTGTTCTCTCTACTTGTTCATCAGTCATCTTTACAGAAATAGGAATGGCTATAGCCCGCCGCAAAAAGCTATCCGAATGGGGCCACATACCTACCTTATATTCTATCTTGCCTTTTAATTTGCTGATAATATGTTCCCAGTCAGCGAAATAGTGCCAACCCAGAGCCGAAGGTAAAATCTTAGTGCCCACTCCCTGCCTGGTTAACTCCTTCTCAAAATTGCTGGCCATTCCCTTGTTGGGTAGGAAAAAGATAAGGGTATCTCCTCCATCGCCGGCTTCGTCGGGCAGGTCCCTAAATTCCAGTTCTTTCATCTTAGAGATAACTTCTTTTATCCGGGCCTTATTCTTTCTCTGCTCTCCGATAACATAATCCAGTCGGGAGAGCTGCACTATTCCCAAGGCTCCCTGTATCTCTCCCATGCGGTAATTAAATCCCGGTATCTTCTGGCTGTCTTCGCCCCGGGGAACATCGTCGCGGTGCTGGTGACCATGGTCATGGAAACAGGAAGCTTCAAGGTAAAGGCTCTCGTTATTGGTAACCACCATTCCCCCTTCGCCAGCAGTTATCGTCTTCACATAGTCAAAGCTGTAGATACCTATATCTCCCAGGGTTCCTGCCTTCTTTCCTTTATAAGCGGACCCACAAGCCTGAGCCGAATCCTCTATGACTTTAAGGTCATGTTTCCTGGCTATTTTAATTATCTCATCCATACGAGCGGGAACACCAAGCATGTGGACAGGGATAATTGCCTTGGTCCTTTCATTAATTCTGGACTCTAAATCCTCCGCATCGAGATTAAGCGATTTATCCACCTCTGCAATGACCGGTGTTGCTCCCGATTCCATTATAGCTTCCACCGTGGCTACAAAGGTGAAGGCCTGAGTTATCACTTCGTCGCCGGGACCAATTCCCAGAGCCGCCAAAGCTACCCGAAGGGCCGCCGTCCCGGAAGCCACCCCGAGAGCATATTTTACTCCCATATACTTAGCGAATTTCTCCTCGAATTCTTTTACTTTAAAGATGCCTTTTCTCTTCTCATCGAAGCCATAGCGAAAGAGGACGGCACCCCTGTCAATAACTTCCGCTATAGCTTCCTTTTCTTTCTGGCCAATCAATTCCGAGCCACCCATAATTTTCTTCCTCCCTTGAATGGTTTAAAAAGCCTGCTCGTATATCTTGATAGCTTCCCCTTCGGTCACCAGGCGAGGGTTGTTCTCTAAGGGACGGGTAACTTTCATTGCCGCCGCCGCCATCTGAGGGAAGTCTTTCTCCGTAATTCCCGCTTCCAGTTTCTTTATCTTTCGAGGCACAGAAACTTCCCCGGACAGCTTAGTGACTGCTTCTACAGATTGCTGAGCGGCTTCCTGCAAAGATAAACCTTCTATCTCCTCCCCCATAGCCCGGGCAATCCGGGCAAACTTTTCTAAGCTCTTCTCCAGATTAAACTCCATCACATAGGGGAGCATAAGGCCATTGGCCACTCCATGGGGGATGCGATAGAGTCCCCCTAAGGGATAGGCCAGAGCATGAACCGCTCCCACGCCGGCATTAGCTAAGGCCATCCCGGCCAGAAGACTCCCCAAAAGCATATTCTCTCTAACTTCCGCGTTCTGGCTCTCGGCAACGGCCCGAGGCAGGTTATGAGCAATGAGTTCAACAGCTTTAAGGGACAGGATGTCGGTGATTACCGTGGCCTGGAGGGAGGTATAAGACTCAATGGCATGGGTCAGAGCATCCATGCCGGTAGAGGCGGTTATCGCTGAGGGCATAGATAAGGTCAGCAGGGGATCGAGAAGAGCTAATTCGGGAAAGAGATAAGGGCTGTTGATTCCCCCCTTACCCCTGGGTTCTTTATTGGAGAGGACAGCCGTGAAAGTAACCTCGCTTCCCGTGCCCGCTGTAGTAGGAACCATTATCTTGGGCAGTCCGGGCTTAGGGACTTTATTCAATCCCTGATAATCCTTGGCCTTTCCCTCGTTGGTAGCTAAGACGGCAGCCGCTTTAGCTATATCCATACAGCTCCCGCCACCCACTCCGATTATCAGGTCGCAGTTCTTCTCCCTTGCAGTTCCTCCTGCCTCATCAGCTATCTCCACCCAGGGCTCCGGCTCCACCTTGTCGAAGATGGTTACTTCCAACCCCTCCTTAACTAACAACTCCTCCACCTTTTTCAACAAACCGGCTTTAGCAATTCCTTCATCGCTAATTAAGAGAACCTTGTTTCTACCCCGCTTCTTTGCTTCCTTCCCGACCCTTTCTACAGCTCCGCTTCCAAATATTATCTCCGGCACTACCTGGAAAGTAAAAAAATTCTCTGACACAACAGTCCTCCCTATCTCAAAACAGAGTTAAACTGACCATAGACCTTTCCGCCTCCTGATTGTAACAACAATCTTTATCCAGGTCAACGACAAAAAAATTTCGAATACCTCTTGACAAAATGTTCTAAATAGGAATACCTTTGAGCTAATAAGGAAAGAGACTTGCCACGAGTGTGAGATTGTTGATCGGAGATGCTCCAGGGATAAATGTTGTGAACCCGCTAAGAATTATGGTAATTAATTCCTTTTTATATACCTATCAATGGCCCGAGCGGCTCTTTTACCGGCTCCCATAGCCGAGATAACGGTAGCTGTTCCGGTAACGATATCCCCTCCCGCAAAGACTCCTTTAAGGGAAGTTGCCCCCTCCTCATCAGTTTCAATATATCCTTTCTTGTTCAATTTTATTCCCGGTGTTCGGGAAAGGAGGAGCGGATTGGCTCCCTGCCCAATAGCTACCACCACGGTGTCCACTTCCATCTCAAATTCGGAACCTTTAAGGGGGAAGGGACGACGTCGGCCCGATTCGTCCGGCTCTCCTAACCCCATTTTTATACATTTCATCTTCTCCACCCAGCCATCGTTGCCCATTATCCTGGTGGGAAGGGTAAGAAGCTTAAATTTTATTCCCTCTTCCCGGGCATGACTGACCTCCTCCCGCCTCGCGGGCATCTCTTCCTCGCTCCTTCGGTAAACGATGGATACTTCTTTCACCCCTAAACGTCGGGCGCAGCGAGCGGAATCCAGAGACACATTTCCGGCTCCAATGACGGCCACCCTTTCCCCCACCTTAACCGGCGTCTCATACCCGGGAAAAAGGTTCGCTTTCATCAGGTTAATACGGGTCAAAAACTCATTAGCCGAATAGACACCGTTAAGGTTTTCGCCGGGAATCTGCATAAAAAAGGGTAGCCCTGCTCCCGTGCCGATGAATACAGCCTGATAACCCTCACGGAACAGGTCATTTATTCCCTTGATCATTCCTATAGCCATGTTGACTCTTATCTCCACTCCCAATCCTTTGATATAGTCCAGCTCCCGGTCCAGTATCCCCTTGGGTAACCGAAACTCCGGAATGCCATAGCGAAGCACCCCCCCCGCTTCCGAGAGGGACTCAAATATGGTTACCTGATACCCCATCTTAGCTAAATCGCCAGCACAAGTAAGGCTCGCAGGTCCGGACCCCACTACGGCCACACGGAGGGAATGAGGGTCTTTCTGTTTTAAACTTTCAACCTTCAACTTTAAACTATTTCCTGCCTCCCAGTCCGCCACGAACCTTTCCAATCTCCCAATAGCTACCGGCTCTTTCTTTTTAGCCAGGATACACACCTCCTCGCACTGGGTCTCCTGGGGACAAACCCGACCACAGACCGCGGGAAGACTATTCTTCTCCTTGATGAGAGAGACGGCTCCTTGAAAATCTTTCTCTTTTATCTTGCTAAGGAAACCAAGGATGTCTATTTCCACCGGGCAGCCCTGGACACACTGAGGTTTCTTGCAGTTAAGGCACCTCTCCGCTTCCGAGACGGCCATCTCTTCAGAATAACCCCGGGCTACTTCGTCAAAACTATAAATCCTTTCCCGAGGGTCCTGTTCAGGCATTTTCTGTCTCATCGACGGCATTTATGTCCCTCCAGAGCAACCTTTTCCTCCTCCAGGAAGCGATAATTTCTCTCCTTCAATTCCTTGAAGTCGACTTGATGTCCATCAAACTCCGGTCCATCAACGCAGACGAATTTGGTTTCTTCCCCTACCCTCACCCGGCAAGAACCGCACATTCCTGTTCCATCCACCATAATGGGGTTAAGACTAACGGTGGTTTTCACTCCGTATTCCCGGGTCAATTGACACACAAACTTCATCATTATCACCGGACCGATAGCTACTACCAAGTCTACCTTGTTCTTGTCCAAAACCTCCTTCAAAGCTTCAGTAACTACTCCCCGGCGACCATAGGAACCATCATCAGTGGTAATATAAAGCTCACTGCTTATTCCGCGCATCTTCTTCTCTAAAATCAGAAGCTCCTTGCTCCTGGCGCCGATAATGGAGATAATTCGGTTGCCAGCTTCCCTCAAGGCCTTGGCCTCCGGATAGAGGACCGCCGTTCCCACTCCTCCTCCCACACAGACTACCCGGCCGAACTTTTTTACCTCGGAAGGTCGCCCCAATGGTCCCAGGAAATCCTTAAGAAAATCTCCCGCAGTGAGGCCAGCCAATCTCCTCGTCGTCTTACCCACCTCCTGAAAGATGATCCTGACTGTTCCCTCTTTCCTATCAACATCATGGATGGTCAAGGGAATGCGCTCTCCCTTCTCATCTATTCTGAGGACGATAAACTGTCCGGGGAGAGCTCTCTCGGCGATTTCTGGGGCCAGAATATTCATCTCCCAGATAGCCGGAGCGAGCTCCCGAGAAAAATGAATCCGATACATCCTCTATTCTCCCTGTTAAAAAACCGCCGGCTAAAGCCGGCGGCTGGCTGACGGTTTGACACTTTAATGAACTGGAGATTGACTCTGATACTAACGGCCAAGGACCGAGTCGCGAGAACTTCCCTCCATTAAGTCCGATCCTAAAAATCCTTTGAGCTTGCGGCTTCTCTTGGGATGGCGGAGCTTCCGAAGAGCTTTGGCCTCAATCTGCCTGATTCTTTCCCTGGTAACATGGAAGACGGTTCCTACCTCCTCCAGAGTGCGGGGGTAACCATCCCCTATGCCAAAGCGAAGCCGCAGAACCTTCTGCTCTCTCTCGGTTAAAGTTTCTAACACTTTCTCCATCTGCTCCTGGAGCATCAGGAAAGCCGTGGCACTAGCAGGGCAGACAGCCTCCTTATCTTCAATGAAATCGCCGAAGTGGCTGTCCCCTTCCTCTCCAATGGGCGTCTCTAAGGAGATAGGTTCCTGAGCGATCTTCAGTATCCCCCGGACCTTCTCCACCGGCGTCTCCATCATCTCGGCTAATTCCTCTGCCGCCGGTTCCCGTCCATGTTCCTGGACCAGGCAACGGGAAGTTCTAATAAGCTTATTGATAGTCTCGATCATATGAACGGGGATGCGAATGGTCCTGGCCTGATCAGCAATAGCTCTGGTCACCGCCTGCCTGATCCACCAGGTAGCGTAAGTGCTGAATTTATATCCTCGACGGTATTCGAACTTATCTACAGCCCGCATCAGACCAATATTTCCTTCCTGAATAAGGTCGAGGAAAGATAGTCCGCGACCGGTATACTTCTTAGCGATGCTCACCACCAGACGCAGATTGGCTTTTACCAGCCTCTTCTTGGCCTTATCAACTTCTCTCTCCTCCCGTTCCAGCGAACGAATGAGCCGACGAATTTCCGGCAAGGAAATTCTCCCTTCCTCCTCGGCCCTATGCATTTTCCTCTGTCCACTTCTAACCTCCCGATAGTAAGCATTAACCTCTTCTCGGCTAAGACCGGTTTCCTGCTTTACTTTATTGGCTTCCTTGGTCCCTTTTCCTATTCTCCTGAACAGCCGGCGAATCTCTTTGGCTGTTAGCCCCGCTCTTTTCTCTACATTCTTAATCTCCCGAGCTATCTTCCCCATCTTTTCCATCAAGGTCTTCAGCTTAGAGACGATTCTCTCCATTTCCTCCCGGTTAGGATTAAATTCTCTTTCTGCCCGAATAACTTTTTCTTTCTCCCTAACTATTTTTTGGGAAAGCTGCTCCTTCTCTTTGACTGATAAACTTTTTCTCCCCAACCTTTTCTTGATTTTGGCTATCTCCACTTCTCCTCTCTTTAATATCTCAACCAATCTGGGAAGACGTCTCCGGAACTTTTTAGCTTCGGCTGGTATTCTCTCCTTCATTGCCTCCTCCAGCTTAATCTTCCCTTTTAAAAGCCCTTCTCCCCGACTCCTGAGCTCCTTCGCGGTAAAGTCAGCTTCTAAAATTAAGTTTTTTAAATTCTCCTCATGGGTCTCAATCTCCTTAGCTAATTCCGTCTCTTCTTCCCGGTCAAGAAGCGGCACCCGGCCCATCTCCTTCAAGTACATCCTTACCGGATCATCTGCCCCTACTCCCTTTCCAGATACCTTCTTTTTTGCCTCCTCAGCCTCTTTCTCGCGAAATGATTCCTCGCTGGGAACAATCTGGATATCCATATCTCCCAACATAACTAAGATTTTATCGATATCCTCTGAGGAGACAACTTCGTGAGGAAGGAGATCGTTAACTTCGTCATAAGTGAGATGGCCTTTTTTCTTCCCCTTCCTAATGAGTTCTTTTATCTCTTTTTTATTAATCTCCTTCTTTGCCAATTTATCCCTCCCAATGACAGAAGTCAGAAGACAGAAAATAAAAGTAAAAATAAGGATTGTTCTGTTCTCTGTTCTCTGTTCTCTATTCTCTGCCTTCTCTCAAAAGTGCTTGATACTTAAGTTGTAAATTCCTTATTAATCCTTCCTCTCCCCGGGATTGAGCCCCTTTGATCTTCTCTTCAAACTCCCTTAAGTTCCTCTTTTTTTCCTCCCCCCTTATCCTCTTAAGACACTCAGCCAAGGCCTGGGCTCCACTTGAATAAGGGCTTTCCTCTATCGCCAATCGGGCTACGGTAGCTCTTAATTCCTCATCCTGGATATGGAGAATCACCTCTCCGGGTTGTATCGGTTTTCCTGCCGACTCCAATTCAAAAAGAGTTTCCGCAATCCGCCTATACCTCTCGTCTTGAAAGTCCTTTGCTCCCAATGACTCCTTTGCTTCCCCGACCAATTCTTCCTCCTGAAGTAGAGCCTGGATTAAATACCGTTCTGCCAAAGCTGCTCCTTCTTCCCGGGAAGGAGAAAGAGACAAAGTTTTTGTTCCCTTCTCAAACTTCTTAAGATCGGCCAGTATTTCTTCCTCTCCCAGAGTAATCCTTCCTCGTAAATTCAGTCGAGTTGCTAATTCCTTAATATAGGCCCTCTTCTCGATAGCATCCTGGATCCTATTGATGGTGGGAAGCATCTCCTTAGCTATCCGGGACTTACCTTCCACCGAATCCAGGTCATAGCGAGAGAGGAAGATGTCCAGCTTATAATCGAATAACCCCGGAGCTTTCTCCACTCTCCCTTGAAATTCCTCTTTCCCATATTCACGGATGAAACCGTCGGGGTCCTGACCAAGGGGAAGGGAAGCTACCCTTACCTGAAACTCTTCCTCGACCAATAAATCGAGCCCTCTTAAGGTAGCGGCCACTCCTGCCTTATCGCTGTCATAGACCATAATCACTTCCCGGGCATAACGGTGCAGGCATCTCAGGTGCCCCCGACTGAGAGCCGTACCCAGGGAAGCGACTACATTCCTCATCCCTTCTTGATAAGGAGTAATAACATCCAGATATCCTTCCACGATGATTACTTTGCTCTCTCTCAGGATGTCTTCTTTAGTTAGGTTTAATCCATAAAGATTATCGCTCTTATGATAAAGGGGAGTGTCGGGAGAATTCATATACTTGGGAGAAGAATCATCCAGAACTCTTCCTCCAAAACCGACTATCTTCCCCGTTACATTGAAGATGGGGAAAATAATGCGATCACGGAATCGGTCATAAAATCCACTCTTATCCCGGCGCCCGAGGGCCAATCCCACCTCCTCTAAGAGTTTTGGGGGGAATCCCTTCCGGCCCGCCTCCTTAATAAAACTATCCCAGGAGGGAAGGGCATAACCCAATCTAAACTTGTGGATCGTCTCCCGGGAAAGCCCCCGACCTCTCAAGTATTTTAAGGCCTTCTCCCCTTCTTGCTGCTCCAGGCACCTCTCGAAAAAATCGGCCGCCAGCCCATTAAGCTCAAATAGCCTTAAGTTCTTCCCTTCTTCTCCCCGGTCTGCACCTAAAGGAAGCCTAATCCCCGCCCTATCCGCTAACATCTTCAAAGCTTCCATGAAGGTCAGGTGTTCATGCTTCATTAGAAAAGAGAAAACATTCCCTCCCACTCCACATCCGAAGCAATTGAAGATTTGCCTTTCCGGACTGACCATAAAGGAGGGGGTCTTTTCCTGGTGGAAAGGGCAAGGAGTTTTAAAATTTTTTCCCGCTGGTTTCAGAGGCAGACATTCGGAAATAATCTCTACAATGTCGCTCCGGCCCTGAACCTCCTCAATTATCGCTTCGGGGACACGACTCACAGTAAGATAACCCTCGTTTCGCTCGGGAAAGCGTCAAAACGTCAGAGTGCCAAGAAAATCTTTACGGCAATCTCTTAAGAACCATCTCTTTAACTATCCGACCATCGGCCCTTCCCCTGACCCGGGGCATAATAAGGCTCATAATTTTACCCAAATCGGCCTTACTTTCCGCTTTGACCTCGGCGCTCGCTTCGGCCACCATTTTCCCTAATTCTTCCTCTTTCAGAGGTTCAGGCAAATATTCCTGCAACACGGCTAACTCTGCTTCTTCCTTATGGGCCAGATCGTCTCTTCCTCCGGCTTGGTATTGCTCGATGGACTCCTTGTGCTTCTTAGCCAGAGAAGACAATATCGCGATAATCTCATCAGGAGAAAGTTTTTTGCGGAGCTCAATCTCCTTGTTTTTTATAGCCGCCCGGGCCAGGCGGATAGCCGATAACCTCAGCTTATCCCCCTTCTTAAGGCTTTCTTTCATTCCACTTAATAGTCTCTCTTCCAAAGACATAAGTATCCCCTTGCTTTTTTGCACTGGGTAAAAAGCTTATTGAAGTATACCGCAAAAAGGACCTTTTTGTCAAGGTTTCTTATCTTTTCCCCTTGACAAACATAAGGATAGGACAATGCAGAGGCCGCAAGAAATCTAAATCCGGGGGAATAGAGGCGCCGTTTTTTTTATCTTCGTCCCGGGCTTTAACCTTCCCCACTCTCTAACCGCCTCTAAAGTCTGAGAGGATAAGTCCTCTTCCATTCCTAACTGCTCCCAGATTTTCCCGGCGGCAACGGGTAGGAAAGGGGAGATAAGCACCGAGATAAAACGCAAACTTTCCAGGAGATCGTAAAGCACCGTCCCCAGGCAACCTTTTTGAGAATCATCCCTGGCTAAATTCCAGGGAGCCTTTTCCTCAATATAGCGATTGGCCCGGCGGATTAGTTCCCAGATAGCATCCAGAGCATAGCTGAACTCCAGCTTGTCCAGAGCCGCCGCTACTTTCATGGGAATAGGGAGAGCAACCTCTTTTAAGACCTCCTCACCCGACGATTGCGGCACCACCCCTCGGCAATATTTCTCCACCATCGTCAGGGTTCGACTGACCAGATTACCCAGATCGTTAGCCAGGTCGCTATTAATTCTCCTGATGAGGGCTTCCTCCGAAAAATTGCCGTCCTCGCCAAAAGGGATTTCCCTTAACAAAAAGAAACGGAGAGCATCCGCTCCATAAGTCTCAATTACTTCTAAGGGGTCAATGATAACCCCCCGGCTCTTGGCCAGCTTTTCCCCTCCTACATTGATAAAGCCATGGATGAAGACGCTTCGGGGAAGTTCCAGGTCCGCGGCCAATAAAATAGCCGGCCAGATGAAAGCGTGGAACCAGATAATGTCCTTGCCAATCAAATGAATGTCGGCGGGCCAATATTTACGGAAACGTTCTCCCTGAGGATACCCCAAAGCCGAGACATAATTAATCAGGGCATCAAACCAGACAAAAATAATATGTTCCTTATCTACCGGCAGAGGAATGCCCCAGCGGAAAGTGGAGCGGGAGACACATAAATCCTTAACGCCCTGCTTTATGCGGTTAACGACTTCATTCCTTCTCCTCCGAGGCTGAATAAAATCCTCGTTCGCCTCAATATGCTCTAAAACTTTCCCGGCGTATTTGCTCATCTTGAAGAAGTAGCTTTCTTCCTCTATTTTCTCCACTCCCCTATCGTGTAGCGGACATTTTCCTTCCCGGAGGTCTCGGGGGAAATAGAAGGATTCGCAATCCACACAATAGAGCCCCTCATATTTCCCTTTGTAAATTTCTCCTTTATCATAAACCCTCTGGAAAATCTCCTGGCAGGCTTTGATATGCCTTTCCTCAGTGGTACGAATAAAATCATCGTTGGAGATATTCATCCGGCAGCAGAGCTCCCGAAACTTTCCCGACATTTCGTCCACAAACTCCTGAGGCTCTTTCCCCGCCTTCCGGGCATACCTTTCTATCTTCTGCCCGTGTTCATCAGTCCCGGTCAGGAAAAAGACCTCATCTTCCCTCAAACGATGCCAGCGGGCCATGACATCAGCACAGACTTTCTCATAAACATGTCCCAGGTGAGGTTTCCCCGAAGGATAATCTATAGCCGTAGTAATATAAAATCTGGACATTTTCTTCACCCCTTATCTTCATCAAGAATTATACAATAACTAACCAATGTCGTCAATCTTCTCCTTGACAAACCCCCACTATGATGGTAAAATTCGGAGTAATGAGACAGGAGGAGGTATTAAAAAGGGCGTGGTACCGCTGTCGAAGAAAAACGAACTTCCTATCATTTAATCTGGAGAATATTCAAAAATGAAATATAAAGCAAATCTTCACGGCAAAGAAGCCGAATTATTCTGGAGCCTAGTAGAGAATTTTTATACAGCCAAAGCTATTATTGGCGATAAATATAGTAAATTGATGGGGGCTCGAAAAACTTCTCCCGAGGATACATTGGAAAAGATTGCCGTATCTTCACCTACAATTGGTTTTAAAAAATTAGAAGAGCTAAGAAATAATCTTTTATATCCTTTAAAAGAGGCTTCTCACGAGCTATTCAGGAATGAATGCACAAATATAACCCATCCCTTTGACAAATATATGAGTGATATTTTTCATGAAGTTTCTATCGTGAAAGAAGAGGCCTATCAATTAATCCAAAGAGGAGATTATCAATTAAAAAAGCAGATGGAAAAGGCCGGCGAAAAGGTAGAAAAAAGAATAGCATTAAAAGCTAAAAAAGATATCTCCGGTAAAATGAAAAATATTTATACATTATTCCGGGAAGCAGAAACGGAATTAGTAACATTGCTAAAGCAACAAAATAGAATTAGGTCTGTAATTAGACCCTTATATTTAAGTGCTGATGAAGTTTTTGGTGATGAGGAGGGATTAGAGATTTTATATAAAAAAATATATGGCCTTGGTTCTTTTGAGGGCTACCTAACTGTGGCCGAAAGTTTTCGTAAGTCCAGACATGATGAAAAAGCCGCGGAAGCTTTTTATAAAGCAAGAGAAAAAAAACAGATATTAGATGCTCAAAGAAGACCAGGAGAAGATTATAGCAGTTATCAAAAATTAACTGATAGGTACCAAAAATTGAGGGAGGCATTAAATGTGATCTAAAATTACATTCACGAATTACTTCGCCTAAATATTTATTCTGGACTGTATAAAAAAATTGATTAAACGAGCTTCTTTGTTGCCGGAGTCTTGCTTCTCACCATTTGCTCTTCTGGGCCAGAACCTCATCGGATTCTTTCCTCGAATAATTCCAACTATTAAATAGGCTGTCACAAAACTTGTTCAGCCTATGAGGACACAGATTTTTCCTCTAAGCATTTAATCTGCGTCCTCTGCTTTTTAATCGGTGTCCTCAAGGGGGGCACTTTTAAGACGCCCTAAATTATTAAACATCAAGAGTAGTCCTTTCGATATGGGTAAGCAGGGCAACCGGGGTCACCCCTATGCTTAGCGGGATAGGATATTAACTTTCTCAGCCGCTTTTTCCGGGAAGTGTTCGATCATCTTCAGAGTGCGAGCTACTACTTGCCCAGCAGTGAATCCGAATTTCTCTCCCAATACTTCAGAAGGAGCCGAGGCTCCGAAACGGTCTATAGAGATAACCTCTCCCAAGTCTCCGAGGTAACGATGCCACCCTTGCGAACAGCCGGCTTCTATAGCCAGACGTAGAGGAATCCGAGGTGAAAATATCTGCTGACGGTATTCCTCCGGTTGAGAATCAAAGAGCTCCCAACTGGGCATACTGATTACCCGGGAAGTTTTTCCTTTAGCCGTTAAGAGTTTCCGAACCTCCAGAGCCAGGTGAACCTCCGAACCGGAAGCGATAAGGAGAATGTCGGGAGAATCAATATCACCACCAGCTATAATATATGCCCCCCGTCTTAATCCTTCGGCCGGGGCTAACCCATTCCGATCCAGCACCGGCAGGGACTGCCGAGTCAAGATTAAAGCCACCGGCCCCTCCTTACGTTCCAGGGCCGCCATCCAGGCAACGGCTGTCTCCGTGGCGTCGGCAGGGCGAATGACGATGAGGTTGGGAATAGCCCGCAGGGCCGCTAAATGTTCCACTGGCTGATGGGTAGAACCATCCTCACCCACAAAGATGCTATCGTGAGTATAGATGTAAATGACCGGTTGTTTCATCAGGGCCGCCAAACGCACTGCCGGGCGCATATAATCAGAGAAGACGAAAAAAGTTCCTCCGTAGGGAATCACTCCTCCGTGAAGAGACATCCCGTTAAGAATAGCTCCCATAGCATGTTCCCTGATACCGAAATGGAGATTACGTCCGGCAAAGTTATCCCGGCTCAGGGAAGAAAAATCTTTCAAAAAGGTTTTGTTAGAAGGAGCTAAGTCTGCTGACCCACCGATGAGATTAGGTAGCTGGGGAGCTAGAGCCTGCAGGATCTCCCCGGAAGCATTTCTCGTAGCTAAAAATTTCCCGGCTTTGAAAACCGGCAAGCGTTCCTTAAGGTCATCCGGCAATTGTCTGGACATAAAAGCATCCCAGAGGGCGGCCTTTTCCGGATAAGCCTGGCACCAGGAAGAGAAGCGTTCCCGCCACTCTCCTGCCTGCGCCTTTAGCTCTTCACTTCGCCGCTCAAAAAGAGAAGCCACCTCCTCAGGGACAAAAAAAGGAGGCTCCAGCGGAAAACCTAAGTTCTCCTTGGTAGCCTTCACTTCCTCCTCCCCCAGGGGCTCCCCGTGAGCACTGGCCGTATCCTGTTTACCAGGACTACCCTTAGCAATATTAGTGCGTCCCACAATGAGCGTCGGCTTGCCTTTCTCAGCTTGAGCAGACTGAAAAGCCTGCCCGAGCGCCTCCCGGTCGTGGCCATCTATCTCCAGCACCTGCCAACCGTAAGCCTG
>CAZGXS010000005.1:0-20362 GCA_964529935.1 uncultured bacterium
GCTGCAGGCTACACGCTGCAAGCTTTCAAGCGTGAGGCGTGAGGCGTGAAGCGTGCAGCTTATTTGATGCCCTGGTGCTCTGGTGCACTAATATGTGCTCTGGTTTTTTTAAAAGAGAGGTAGCTAATAATGACCGAGAAAGTTAGAGTCCGATTTGCCCCCAGCCCGACAGGATTTCTCCATATCGGGGGAGCGAGAACAGCCCTTTTTAACTATCTGTTTGCCCGACACGAGGGAGGCAGTTTTATCCTTCGTATTGAAGATACTGACCAGGCTCGTTCTACCCAAGAGGCGTTAGGGAATATTTTAAGTAGCTTGCGCTGGTTGGGTCTGGATTGGGATGAGGGTCCGAGCAAGGGAGGAGACTTTGGGCCTTATTACCAGATGGAGAGATTAGAGATCTACAAAAAATATGCCGATGAGCTTTTGAAGAAGGGGAAAGCCTACTTTTGTTACTGTTCTCCCGAAGAATTAGCGGAGAGAAAAAAAGAGGCTTTGCGAAAGGGAAAACCTCCCGGCTACGATGGTCGCTGCCGAAATCTCTCCTCAGAGAAAAGGACCGGGAAAGAGAGAGTAATCAGGTTCAAAGCTTCTGATGAGGGAGTAACCGAAGTTGAGGATTTAATCAGGGGGAAGGTGAAATTCGAGAATGTCCTTTTAGATGATTTTGTCATCGTCAAGTCAAGCGGCACTCCTACTTTCATCTTTGCTAATGTCGTTGATGACCATCTGATGAGGATTACCCATATTATCAGAGGCGATGAGCATCTCTCCAATACTCCCCGGCAAATTCTTCTTTACCAGGCTTTAGGGTTTTCTCTTCCTTCCTTTGGGCATTTAGCGATGATTTTAGGAAGCGACCGGAAGAAATTAAGCAAACGCACCGGAGCTATCTCCCTTGACTGGTATCGCCGGGAGGGGTATCTGCCTCAAGCTCTGGTTAACTATCTCACCTTGTTGGGATGGGGCAATTCCGAGAGCCAGGAACTCTTCTCTTCGGTAGAAGAAATAATCAGCAAGTTTTCCCTGAAAGCGGTGAGTAAAAATCCGGCTATCTTTGATATTCAGAAACTGGACTGGATGAACGGACAATATATAAAGAGACTGGGAGTGGAAGAGTTAGTCTGTCTGGTGAAACCTTATTTGCAAGAGAAAAATCTTCTCCGGGACGATGAAGATGAAGAGCGATTAAAGAAGATAGTAGCCTTGGAACAGGAGCGATTGAAGACCCTTGCTCAGATAACAGAATATGCTGATTTCTTCTTTCTTTCCGAGATTATTTATGATGAGAAAGCGGTAAAGAAAGTTCTCCGGAAAGAAGGAGTTCCTCGGATATTGAGAGAGTACCGCAACGGGCTAGATGCCCTGGAGCCTTTCACCATGGAGACAATAGAATCGCTAGCCCGAAAAATTATTGCCGCTTTGGGAATAAAAGGGGGAGCTTTAATTCATCCTACCCGGGTGGCTCTTACCGGACGGACGGTAGGTCCGGGATTATTTGAATTGATGGCTCTCCTCGGGCGGGAGATAACCATCAAGCGTTTAGACAAGGTTATAGATATCCTCCGGAAAAACTCCCCCTTTTGACAAAGGGGGGATAGTGTCAAATAGAAAATGAAAGAAGAGTATGAGCGGGGCTGTCCCCGAAGGAGGAATAAAATGAAGCCCCGATTAGATAGAGGCTTGGTCCAGGTCTACACCGGCGAGGGCAAAGGAAAAACAACAGCGGCTTTGGGTCTGGCGGCCAGGGCAGTGGGGCAGGGTCTTCGCGTTTGTTTTCTCCAGTTCCTCAAAGATAAATCAGGAGGAGAGGCCCTTTCCGCCCGGCGGTTAGGGATTCACCTGATTAGGTTTCCGGGAACTTTCTGCTTCGGCTGCCGCTTAAGCCAGGAAGAGAAGGCTGAGTTAAAGGTAGAGATACAACAAGCTTTTTCCCGAACAGAGGAGATAATAGAAAGTGGGCGGTATGATTTAGTCATCCTGGATGAGATCAACTTTGTCCTTTATAAACGCCTGATTAAAGTGAAAGATGCTCTCCGTCTAATTAAGAATAAGCCTTCCCCGGTGGAACTCGTTCTTACCGGCCGTTATGCGCCAAAGAGCCTTATCCGGGCTGCCGATTTGGTTACGGAGATGCTCGAGGTAAAACACCCCCTCCAGCTAGGGATAAAGCCAAGAAAAGGGATAGAGTATTAGCGATGTTCTTCAACAGAAGGGTTCCCTCCTATTTGCGGGTAGCCTACTATTACGATTCCTTCGGCGGTTTATTATATGGACTTTTCTTCGGCTTAACCATATATTTTTTCGCCATCGTAGCCAGGACCATTGGAGCTACCAACACTCAAATTGCCATCTTGAGCATGGCTCCTTTCGTCGCGGCCCTGTTCACTTTTTACTGGTCTCATCACTCCAGCCGGAGAAAGAAGATGCCTTTCCTGGTGAAGGTTATGGGGATAGCCAGAGGATCGCTCCTCTTTATGTTTCTGGCTGTTAACTCCTGGCTCTTCGTAATCTTCGTTCTCCTTTTCTGGTTTTTTGAGATGGCCGGCTCGCCTGCTTATACGGGGGTAATGAAAGATATCTATCCCAGCGAGCATCGGGGCAAGGCCATGGGCTATGTCCGGGTGGAGATGTCCCTGGCCGTTGTTCTGGCTGTCTACGTAGGGGGGCATTTGCTGAATATCGATCCCCAGAGCTACCGCTGGGTCTTTCCTTTGGGAGCGGTTTTTGGGCTCCTCTCGCTGGCCTCCTTCAGGAAGATTGAGGTGAAAAGCGATAACCAGGTGAAAGCTAACCATGAACGTTTCTCTTTCTCTAAGGCGATACACATCTTCCGGGAGGATAAGAGATTCTTCCACTATCAGCTTATCTTTTTTCCCGCTGGCTTCGGCTGGCTTTTAACTTTACCTCTTTACCCTATATTCGTGGTAGATGTCCTGCACCTCTCTAAGGTCACGCTGGGACAAGTGGGAGCGATATTTTCCCTGTGCTGGCTCATCTCTTTTTTCTTCTGGGGTAAATATATAGATAAGAGAGGGCCGCTGAGAGCACGCTATCTGACCATATTATTACTTAGCTTTGTCCCCTTTTTCTATTTTCTGGCTAACTTGTTTCCGGGCGAGGGAGCCTGGATAATCTTTGTAGCGGCTATATTTTTCGGACTGGCCTGGGGAGGAGCGGAGCTAAGCCGATTTAATTACATCATCAAGATTGCGAGCGAAGATAAGATTCAATCTTATTGGGGCATTGATTTTACCTTAATGGGCATTAGAGGTGTTCTCGCTCCCTTTGTGGGGATTGCTTTGAAGGAGTTCCTGGGTATGGGAGGAGCTTTTATGGTGGCTTTTATCCTCATCTTTACCGGTTTCGTTCTTATGGCCCTTTTTGCCAGGAGACAGTCGGCAGACCATTCAGTTGTCTCTTCACACCCCAGGCCCGGCACTTTTTGAGAAAGTAAAGGCAGTAAAATGAATCCTCTTGCCCTTCCTTCTCCCTTCTTGTCTTGGTTACATTTTACCTAATCAAATCGAAAATCTTGACCAAAGGCGGAAAAATGTGATAAGATTAGGGGAGCGATGGTGGCTATGGTGTAATGGTAGCACTAGGGACTGTGGTTCCCTCAGCGCGGGTTCAAATCCCGTTAGCCACCCTAAATTTAAATTTTGTAGCTTTAATTTAATCAACTCTACTTATAAACCTTCAGTTCACTTTCTACCTCTCCTCATGCCGTCCTTCCCTTGCATCTAGGCCAGGGAGACCTGCGCTATCTATCTGGGAAGGACGAAAAGAATCCATTGGAGCCTGAAGGGTTCTGCTCGGCAGAGGGAGTTGAAGGGGAGAAGCTTGAAATCTTCAGGCAGGTAAGAGATGAACTGATTTTTAGGACAGAAGCCTTCATCTGCCGTTTTGGATCACTAGTTTTTCCGCCTATCGGGTTGGTTAGGGATCGGTATATTAATTGACATATGAGAGGAAGGAAATGGCAAAGGAGAAGAAAATAAGGCTCCAGGTTTTCTTATCTCATAGTGGCGTCTCTTCCCGAAGGTGGGCCGGCGAATGGATAAAAGCAGGTCGCTGTAGTGTCAACGGCAAGAAAATTCTCCAACCTTCTTACCCGGTAGATCCCGGCCGGGATAAAGTTTTACTGGATAGCAAAAAGGTGGTCCTAAGCAAGAAAACCTATATCCTCTTGAATAAACCCCGAGGCGTGGTGACTAGTAGAAGGGATAGATTTGCCGGAAAGACCGTTTTGGATATTCTTCCGGAGGAGTTTGGACACCTTTATCCTGTTGGCAGGCTGGACAAGGATACGACCGGTCTCCTGCTCTTGACCAATGACGGAGAGCTCACCCATAGGTTGACTCATCCCCGTTTTGAGGTTGGTAAGTCGTATCGAGCTATTCTGGATAGACCCTTAAAAAGGTCAGATCTTAAGCGTTTAGAGAAGGGCATCCCCATTGAGGGAGTGTTAACCGCCCCCTGTAAAATTCGTTGCCGGGATGGTCCCACGGTAGAGATAACCTTGCACGAAGGCAGGAAACGCCAAATTAAGCGTATGTTTTCAGCTCTGGAATACAAGGTAGTGGAATTGACAAGGTTTAAAGAGGCTCATTTGATGCTGGGTGATCTGGAGCTGGGCCAATGGCGATTACTTTCCCGGGCGGAAATAGAAGGTCTTTATCGGTCTGCGCGATTAGAGCACAAGTTAGAGCACCAGAGCACCAGTTAAGACAACTACTTTGATACTTCTTTTTTTTGCTCTGTCCTTTTAGTGTTCTTGGTGCCTTGGTGGCTATATCTGGATAGTTACTAAAAAGTTTTCTCAGTCTGGATGAGGAGGAAGAAATATGTTTCAAGTAGCCAGCGAAAAGGAAATAAAATCAGGCAAGGTGAGCGATGTTTATTTCTCCCGAGCGGTAGAAGTTTTGCGGGCTAAAAAGATGGATAAATATGTTAAGGTGGAGATAAGCGTTCGTCATTTTCCTGACGATTGGGCTTGGGCCGTATTGGCTGGCATTGAGGAGGCTTCCCATTTTTTGCAAGGGATGAAAGTCAAGGTCCTGGCCATGGAGGAGGGAACCATCTTTCATGCGGGGGAACCGGTTCTTCTAATTGAAGGCAACTATCTTCGTTTTATTACGGCGGAGACTTCTCTTTTGGGATTTCTCTGCCAGGCTTCAGGAATTGCCACCAAGGCAGCCCGGTGTAAGAAATCAGCTGGCCACCGGCAGGTAATCAGTTTCGGGGCCCGAAGGATGCACCCGGCCTTAGCCCCCATGATAGAAAGGAATGCCTTTATCGGCGGTTGTGATGGGGTAGCCGTTATTAAAAGTGCCGAGCTTATCGGAGAGGACCCCATTGGCACTATGCCTCATTCTCTCGTCCTTTTAGTAGGAGATTCCGTAGAAGCTTTTAAGCTCTTTCACGAGATTATCTCTCCCCGGGTGGAAAGGGTAGCTCTGGTGGATACCCTGGTCGATGAGAAATTTGAAGCTATCCGGGTCGCAGAAGCTATGGGCAAGAAGCTCTTTGCCGTTCGCCTTGATACCCCCGGTTCGAGACGGGGCAATATGAAAGAGATCTTAGAGGAAGTCCGCTGGGAATTGGATTTGAGAGGGTTTAAAGATGTCAAGATCTTCGTTACCGGAGGAGTTGATGAATATGAGATAGCGGAACTAAATTCTCTGGTCGATGCTTATGGCGTAGGCACTTCCATAAGCAATGCACCGGTGATTAATTTTGCCCTGGACATAGTGGAAATAGAAGGACAGCCTTTAGCCAAACGGGGAAAGAAATCGGGGGGGAAACAGGTATGGCGCTGCCGGAGATGTTCCAAAACTTTGGTCCTTCCTCAAAAGGAAAAGAGAAAGAACTGCGAATGCCAGGGGAGATTATCTTCCCTCCTTAAACCTCTCATTGAAGATGGCAAAGTGGTTAGAGATCTTCCTCGCCCCCAGGCGATAAGGAAATATGTTCTCGGGCAACTCAAGAAAGTAGAGCTGGATATCTAAATACTAATCTTCTCCCCAAAGAGGAGAAAATTCAGATGAAGGAATAAGGGGGTGTGTTCCTGTTTAAGATGGAGGCAAAACTTAAAAACCTAAAAAAAATATTAAGGGAAATACAAAGTATCCTTATTGCCTTTTCCGGAGGGGTAGATAGCACATTTTTAGTAAAAGTAGCTTATGATACCCTGGGAGGGAAGGCCCTGGCGGTTACTGCTCAGTCGCCAACTTATCCGGCTGCGGAATTAAAAGAGGCCAGGCAACTGGCCCGTAAAATTGGAATAGAACATCTGGTCATTGATTCCGAAGAACTAAATAACCAGGATTTTGTTCAGAACTCCCCCCGTCGTTGTTATTTCTGCAAGAAAGAGTTGTTCTCCAAACTGGTAAATTTAGCTGGAGAAAAAGGAATAAGATGGGTAGCTGATGCCACCAATTCTGACGATGAGGATGACTTTCGACCGGGACGGGAAGCAGCTAAGGAGTTGGGGGTAAGAAGCCCTCTCCTAAAAGCTAAGCTGGGTAAAAATGATATTCGATATCTTTCCAGGAAACTCGGCCTGCCTACCTGGGATAAACCGGCCTCTGCTTGCCTGGCCTCCCGTTTTCCTTATGGAGAAAAGATTACCGAAGAGAAGTTAAAGAGAGTAGATAAAGCAGAAGTTTTTTTAAGGGCTTTTGGCTTCGGGCAACTTCGTCTTCGCCATCATGATAACCTGGCCCGCATTGAAGTGGGTAAAGAGAATATCTCCGCTTTCCTGGATGAAAAGAGACGAAAAAAGATCATTACCTATCTTAAAAGCCTTGGTTATCTATACATTACCCTGGACCTGCAAGGATACCGCACTGGTAGTTTTAACGAATCCCTCAAGTAACAATTTTTCTAATACGCCCGGGAGGATTCGAACCTCCGGCCTACGGATTCGAAGTCCGGCGCTCTATCCAGCTGAGCTACGGGCGCAAGCGTATAAACTTACGAGAGCTAATTGATGAGTCCAAGTTTGGATGGATATGTTCCTTACAATTCCTTTAACCTTTCTGCAACCTTAACACAAATTAGGGGGGATTGTCAATTAGTTACATGTTGATTGTCAAGAAACTAATAGAGCATTCTCCAAATAATATGACAATACAATTACGCTGTAGTGTAGGGGCTTGTCCCCGTTAAACGCCCACAAGGGGCTACACTACATTTGCTATGGTAATTAAAGAACTCTCTACTAGCAGGGAATTCTGGCGTGGTTTCAATCGCTGAGATTGCATTTACATAGGTATTAGGCACAAAATGTCTATCGATAAAGGAAAAACAAGATCTTTAAATCTGTCCCGGATATTGCCTCTGGTTTCCCGACCGGCTCGCTATATCGGCAACGAGTGGAATAGTGTGCATAAAGATCATCGCGAAATGAAGGTGCGAGTAGCTTTAGCCTTTCCCGATGTCTATGAAGTGGGGATGTCTCATTTAGGATTAACCATCCTTTATCATCTCTTAAATGACCGGGAAGAAGTAGTTGCCGAGCGGGTTTATGCCCCCTGGGTGGATATGGAGGATTTGATGCGTAAGAAGAGGATTCCCTTATTTTCTCTGGAATCGCATCTGCCTCTTAGGGAGTTTGATATCATTGGCTTTACTCTTCCCTATGAGCTTTGCTATACCAACATCCTCAATATGTTGGACCTGGCCGGCTTGCCGCTTAAGTCTTGTGAGAGAGGTGAAGCTTTTCCTTTGGTCATAGCGGGAGGAATTGGAGCTTTCAGCGCCGAACCGTTAGCTGATTTCATAGATGCTTTCGTTCTCGGAGATGGAGAAGAAGTAATTGTAGAAATTGTTGAGGTTTGTAAAACGGGAAAAGCTGAAGGGGGAGGGGAGGGGAAGAGAAAGCTGCTCCAGCGACTGGCTGGGATAGAAGGTGTTTATGTGCCTTCCTTGTACAGCGTTAGCTATAAGGAAGACGGAACGATTAAGTCCATTGAGCCCGAGACAGGGGATATTCCTTCCCGAATCAGAAAGAGGATAATCCCCGATCTTAATCAAACCTTTTATCCCTTAGCTCCTCTGGTTCCTTACCTGGATATTGTCCACGATCGGATTACCTTGGAGATTATGAGAGGGTGCAGTCGGGGTTGTCGTTTCTGCCAGGCGGGAATTCTCTACCGCCCGGTTCGGGAAAGGTCTCCCGATGTTCTCCTGAAGATAGCAGAGGAGTCAATTAAGAATACGGGCCATGAGGATATCTCCCTTGCTTCTCTGAGCAGTGGCGATTATAGTCATCTGGAAGAATTGATGACGCAACTAAGGAAGAGATTTGACCCTCGGAAAATCTCCCTTTCTTTACCCTCTCTCCATGTAGATAAATTTTCTTTAGAGTGGGCGAAAAGAATAGCTCAGGGAAGAAAACCAGGGTTTACTTTCGCTCCTGAGGTGGGAAGCGAGCATCTTCGGAAAGCGATTAATAAGGATGTCCGGGAAGAAGATCTGCTTTCTACTGTCAGCCGCCTCTCTCAGGCGGGATGGAGACGAGTTAAACTTTACTTCATGATTGGTCTTCCAGAAGAGAGAGAGGAGGATCTGGAAGGAATTATTGATTTAGTCAAGAGAGCCGGTCAGGAAAAAGTACACTTAAATATAAGTCTTTCTTCTTTTGTTCCCAAGGCTCACACTCCTTTTCAATGGGAGGGGATGGATAAGCCGAGCATCCTGGAGGAGAAGCAAAAATTCTTACGGGATCGTTTGAGGAAAAAGAAGGTGAATTTCAAATGGCACAGTGTGGAAACGAGCTTCTTGGAAGCTGTTTTTGCCCGGGGCGATAGAAGGCTGGGCCAGGTTATCTTTAAGGCCTGGGAAAAGGGATGCCAATTCGATGGATGGGAAGAGCATTTCCAATTCAGTGTTTGGATGAATGCTTTTCAGGAATCGGGCTTAGACCCTTCTTTTTATGCCCATCGGGCCAGGGGTGATGAAGAAATCTTTCCCTGGGACCATCTGGATAGCGGTGTGGAGAAGAAGTTTTTGATGTTGGAGAGGGAAAAGGCTAAGCAGGGCAAACCAACTTCTAACTGCCGTATCCGCTGCAGCCACTGTGGAGTATGTTAAAAACACTTGCTGCGTGAGGGAATTTATGATACTTTAATTAAAAGATAAATGACAGGGATAAGATTACAACTTACTACGTTTTTTTAAGAGGAGGTGAAGATATATGTGTACTGCTTCTGGTTGTGGCTCGGTAGAGGCTTATTGCGTTAAGTGCAAGGCTAAGAAGACTATGTCCAATGCCGAAAAAGTGACCATGAAAAATGGTCGTCCGGCCATCAAAGGCCAATGTCCCGATTGTGAAACGGGAATGTATAAGATAGTAAGCAAGGGATAAGCTCCGTTTTAAGTTAAAGCGTGTTTACAGTAACGTGGCGTTTAAGGTAACTTCTTAAGAGAGAAAGCCTATCTCTTGACTTTGCAAAGAATAACCGTAGTAATAAATAAAAAAAGAAGGGGGAGGAGCTTTCTCCCCCTTCTCTAATTTCCTATGGCGTCACAAGAGTGTTATCCTTGAAGCATAGGATTTTCAATCCTCTGCTGATTACACAGATTTAAAAATAGATTACACAGATTAGTAATTTTTCTTGACTCCTTGAACCCCTGAACCCTTGAACCCTATCCCGACCGTAGGGAGGGATATTTTGATTACCCCGATTAAAATTTAGTAGAGATAAAGTAATAGTGTAGAGGCTTCACCATGTTAGATAAAAGAAAAGCGGGGCTCCAGGTTAAAGAACTTCGCTCCCGGATAGACTATCACAACTATCGCTATTATGTTCTGGATGACCCGGATATTTCCGATGCCCAATACGATAAGCTGATGAGAAAGCTTTGGGAGTTGGAGGAAAAACACCCTTCCTTGTTTACCACCGATTCTCCTACCCAGAGAGTAGGGGGAGCCCTTCTTTCCAAAACATTTGCTCCCATATCTCATACTGTCCCTATGCTTAGCCTGGGCAATGCCTTTAATGGAGGCGAGGTGAAAGAGTGGCTCGAAAGAATAAAGAAAGGCTTGGGGACAACTGAAAATATAGAATTGGTGACAGAACCGAAGCTGGACGGGTGCGCGGTGGAGTTGGTCTATGAAGATGGTCTCTTTGTGCGGGGCTCTACCCGGGGGAATGGAAGAGTGGGGGAGAATGTTACCTGGAACCTCAAGGCGCTGAAGGATATTTCTCATCGATTGAAAGGAGAATCTATTCCCGATTATCTGGAAGTTAGAGGAGAGATTTATATAGAGGTGGAGAAGTTCGAGGAGCTAAATGCCAGACAGGCCGGGAGAGGAGAAAAGATTTTTGCTAATCCCCGCAATGCCGCGGCTGGTTCTCTGAGGCAGCTTGACCCTCGGGTAACGGCTTCTCGCCCTCTGCGCCTATTCCTTTACGATGTAGGGGAGGTTGAGGGAGCTGAGTTTGAAAGTCAGATGGATATGCTCGCCGCCTTAAATACTCTGGGGTTACGGACTATTGAGGGAGCTCATCTTTGTACAAATTTGGAAGGAATACTTAAATACTACGATAGACTAACCGGGGAGAGAGAGAAACTTCCTTTTGAGGTGGATGGAACGGTCGTTAAGGTAAATCGCTTTGACTTGAGGAAGAGGTTAGGAGCCAGAACCCGGGAACCCCGCTGGGCCATCGCCTATAAGTTCCCTCCCCAGGAGGAGACTACCAGAATATTAGAAATAAATGTCCAGGTGGGAAGGACAGGGGTTCTTACCCCCGTAGCTAAACTGGAGCCTGTCCGGGTAGGAGGAGTAACCGTCTCCAACGCCACTCTACATAATGAGGATCAGATGCTTAAGAAGGATATTCGCATCGGCGACTATGTAATGGTCCGGCGGGCCGGGGATGTTATTCCTGAAGTGGTTAAATCCCTTCCTTCCCGTAGAACTGGCCAGGAGAGAAAATTCCAGATGCCGCAGATCTGCCCTATCTGTAGAGGCAAGGTGGTTAGATTAGAGGGAGAAGTTGCCCGCCGCTGCCTCAATATATCTTGTCCCGCTCAGGTGGGGAGATGGATAAAGCACTTTGCCTCCCTGGGAGCGATGGACATCGAGGGTCTGGGTCCCAAACTAATAGAACAATTGCTCGAAAGGGAAATCGTAAAAGATGCAGGTGACCTTTATTTTTTGAAAAAAGAACAGCTAATAGGTTTAGAGAGAGTGGCTGATAAGTCCGCTCAGAATATCATCGAAGCCATCGAGACCAGTAAAAACAGACCTCTCTCCCGCATTATTTATGCTCTGGGAATTCGCCATGTGGGAGAACATGTAGCCGAGGTATTGGCGGAGGAATTTGGAACTATAGAAGCTTTAAAGGAATCCGGGCTGGAAGAGCTGGAAGCAATTTATGAGATTGGTCCCATTGTGGCCAGGACAGCATGCGAATTTTTCCACAACGACCGAAGCAGTAAACTCCTGGAGAAACTCCGAAGGGGAGGGGTGAAGTTCCTTCCCTGTAAGAAGAAAGTTGCCCGAGGGAAGCTCAGCGGACTCACCTTCGTCCTTACCGGCACCCTCTCCTCTATGAGCCGGGAAGAGGCCCAGGCCAGAGTAAAAGAATTAGGAGGAAAAACTCCCTCCAGCGTTAGCGAAAAGACTAACTATGTAGTTGCCGGCAGCGACCCCGGCTCAAAACTCGGGAAAGCGGAGAAGCTCGGTATCAAAGCCATCAGCGAGGAAGAGTTTCTAAAACTTATCAAATAGATCCTCATAAGCCTCCCCTCTCTCTCCCCCCTGGAGGGAGAGAGAGGGGTGAGGGGCGGTCGCCCCGAAGGAGCATTGATTTATCTAATGAGCTTCAGGGGAACGATAAAAAGAGTTATTATAGGAAAATCTCCCCGACGAACATTGTGTCGCGCGAGTATCCTGGCCCTGGTTAGCTTTCTGCTCTTCGGATTCATCCTCCTGCCCATTCGCGTAATCGGGATTAGCATGGAACCCACTCATCGTGATGGCTCTATTAACCTGGTGAATACTCTCCGTTTCCGATTCCGTGAGCTTTGTCGTGGCGATATAGTGGCTATCAGGCTGGCGGGGAGACGAGTTCTACTGCTTAAGAGGGTCGTGGGTTTGCCGGGGGAGCGTCTAGCCTTTCGGGAGGGGATTCTTATCATTAATGGAGAGCCTGTCCCCGAGCCTTACCTAGAGCCTTGCCTAAAGCGCCGTCCCCGTTGGAATATACCCGAGGTGAAGATTGGCCCCGATGAGTTTTTCGTGGTTGGTGATAACCATTGGATACCCCCGGCGTTTCATGAGCATGGGCGGGTAAAAGGCTATAGGATTGTGGGGGGACCCCTGTTTTGAAAAAGCTTATCCTCGTTCTAACCTTTCTCCTCACAGCGTCTTTTATCGTTTTCTTTCTCCTTACTCGTCAGGGAGATGAACGACAAATTCGTAAAAATCTAATCTCCCTGGCGGCTATGGTATCCAAATTGGGAGATGAAAGCGAACTCATAGCTCTGGCCAATATTCAGAAGATAAAGTCTCTTTTTACTCGGGATTGCCAAATCTCCCTAGGTGCTCCCGTTCCAGAAATTCGAGGGCGCGATATGCTTATATCCGCTCTCCACCAGGCTCGAAGAATGGTGGAGAGGATTGAGGTTGACTTTTACGACATCTCTGTTATCATAGGAGAGAATTATATGACTGCAAAAACGACAATGACTGCTAAGGCAACGGCTCTTGACCCTCAGAGGGGTAAACGGGTAATGGAGGCGCGAGAGGTCGATATGTGTTGGAAGAAGGTAGAAGGTGAGTGGAAAATAGCTAAAGTCCAGCTCATTCGGACTCTCCGCTGAATTTAACAGTAAAACAGGGCCGGCAAGTCTACTCCTTGCGCGTAAGGGCAGCCTTGGTCGCCCTTAATGTGGTTCTCTGGTCACCGAGCTCAAGGCCTCTTCTTGATAAGAGCGTCGAGTTTCATGGATAGTGGGAAGGAAAAGAAAGATGAAGGACATACCAACTAAATATAATCCTCAACCGGTAGAGGAGAAATGGTATCGATTCTGGGAAGAGAAAGGATATTTTCGAGCCGAGGCTAACTCTAAGAAAAAGCCTTATTGTATCGTCATCCCTCCTCCCAATATCACCGGTTCTCTTCATATGGGACATGCTCTCAATAATTCCTTGCAGGATATTCTCATCAGGTGGAAGAGGATGCAGGGATATAATGCCCTCTGGATACCGGGGGTGGACCATGCCGGGATTGCTACCCAGAATGTGGTGGAAAGGGAATTAGCCGCGCAAGGCATAAGCCGAAATCAATTGGGCCGGGAGAAGTTTGTGGAGAAGGTCTGGGAGTGGAAGAAGCAATACGGGGATAATATCGTTCATCAATTAAGGAAATTAGGTTTTTCCTGCGACTGGTCCCGGCAGCGGTTTACTCTGGATGAGGGTTGTTCCCAGGCCGTACGGGAGGAATTTGTACGTCTTTATGAAGAGGGGCTGATCTATCAGGCCAATTATATGATTAATTGGTGTCCCCATTGCGGTACCGCTCTTTCCGACATTGAAGTGGAGCATCAAGAGACCCAGGGACATCTTTATCATATTAATTATCCCCTGGAGAACGACCAGGATCAAATTACGGTAGCTACTACCCGTCCGGAAACGATGTTGGGAGATGTAGCGGTGGCTGTTCATCCGGATGATAAAAAATACCGGCGTTTGCTAGGGAAGAGGCTCATCCTGCCTCTGGTTGGCCGCTGCCTGCCGATTATTGCTGATGAGGGGGTGGATCCCTCTTTTGGTACCGGGGCAGTGAAAATTACCCCGGCTCATGACCCCCATGATTTTGCCATTGGGCTTAAGCAGGGGCTTCCCCAGATAGTAGTTATTAATGAATCCGGGAAGATGAGCGCTGATACCGGTCGCTATGCCGGTCTGGACCGTTATCAGTGTCGGGAGGAGATTCTTAAAGACTTAAGGAAGGAAAGTTATCTGGTAAAGGTAGAAGATTATGTTCACTCCGTCGGGCATTGTTATCGATGCCAAACGGTGGTTGAGCCCCTCGTTTCCGAACAGTGGTTTGTGAAAATGAAAGGGTTGACTCGTCCGGCTATCAAGGCGGTGAAGAGGAAAAAAATTAAATTTGTTCCCGGACGCTGGACCAAGGTTTATCTTAACTGGATGGAAAACACCAGGGATTGGTGTATCTCCCGCCAGATTTGGTGGGGACACCGTCTGCCTGTCTGGCATTGCCAGAGTTGCCGGCATCTTAATGTGAGTTGCAACGAACCGGCTAACTGTGGGGAGTGTGGCAGCTCCGATCTGCAGCAGGACCCCAATGTTCTGGATACCTGGTTTAGCTCCGCTCTCTGGCCTTTCTCCACTCTGGGCTGGCCGGAGGAGACGGAGGACTTGAATTACTTCTATCCCACTTCCATCCTGGTTACCGGCTATGAAATCATTTACTTCTGGGTGGCTCGAATGATTATGATGGGCTTGAAACTCAGGGGAGATATCCCTTTCCGGGAAGTTTATATTCACGGAATAGTTCGGGATGTTCAGGGAAGAAAAATGAGCAAATCCCTGGGCAATGTAATTGATCCTTTAGAAGTGATAGAAAAATATGGAGCGGATGCCCTGCGGCTCTCCCTGGCTCAAGCGACTACTTTGGGGGGACAGGATATTTTCCTCAGCGATGAGAGGGTGAAAGGAATGAGAAATTTTGCCAACAAGCTCTGGAACGCCTCTCGTTTCATCCTCTTAAACAGCAAGGACTTCCAATTTCGGCAGGTAAAGCAGAAAGAATTAAGATTGGATGAAGACGATGAATATATTATTGGTCGGGTAAATCAGGTCATAAAAGAGATGACCGATTCTCTATCGGCTTGCAGGTTCTGTGAAGCTAGCCAGGTTATCTATGAATTCCTCTGGCACGAATTCTGTGACTGGTATGTGGAACTTTCTAAGCTGCGGTTCTACGATTCGGGAGCAACGGAAGAAGATAAAAGGACCGCCCGCTGGGTTTTGCATTATGTGTTGAGGAAGGTTCTCAAGCTCCTCCATCCTTATATGCCTTTTATTACCGAGGAGATCTGGCAGTATTTAGCGCCGGAGGAAGGAAGCATCATGGTCTCTTCCTGGCCGAGGTTCCGCCAGGCAAAGGTGAACGAAGAGGCTATCCAGAGGACAAGAAAAAAATACGAGGTGATTATTGCAGAACGGAGGATAAGAAGCTCCTGGAACATTCCTCCGGGAAGAAAGCTGGAACATGTTATAAAACCGGCCCATGGGAGGGAGGGGGAAGTTTTAGAGAAAAATCGGGGGAAGTTAGTAAAGATGCTTTCCTCTATCCGGTTAACTATAGATGAAAGTTATGAGCCCACGGGAAGATGGGCCTCCGAGGTTGCTCCTTCGGGAACAGCTATCTTCGTCAATTTAGGCGAAGGATTGGATCTTGGAAAAGAGATAGAGAGACAGAAGAGGGAGATTGTCAAGATCGAGAAGGAGTTGAAAGAACTGGAAAAAAAATTAAATAACAGTGATTTCCTGGATAAGGCTCCTCAAGAGATTATCCAGAAGAAAAGGAGCAAGAAAAAAGAACACGAAACGAGAAGGTCTCGACTAGTGGATAACTTAGAGAAGATAAAATAAAAGCACAAAGGAAAGATAAGGGTTCAAGGGGTCCAGGATTCCAGTGGTTAAGTGAAAATCTTTTAAAAAAATACTAGAATCCTCGAACCCTAGAATCCTCGAATCCTGAGAAATCCTATGCCTATGTGCCTGTTTTATAAATGTCTAAATTTAAATTAGTTTCTGATTTTGAGTTAGAAGGGGATCAGCCTCAAGCCGTTAAGAAGTTAGAGAGGGGATTATTAAGAGGCGATAAACATCAGACTTTGCTTGGCGTTACCGGTTCGGGCAAGACCTTCACTTTAGCCAATGTCATTGCCAATTCCGCTAAAACTACCTTAGTTATCTCGCACAACAAAACTCTGGCCGCTCAGCTTTACAGCGAGTTCAGACAATTCTTTCCCACCAACGGCGTGGAGTACTTTGTCAGTTACTATGATTATTATCAGCCGGAAGCTTACATCCCTCAGACTGATACCTACATTGAAAAAGATGCTTCTATCAATGATGAGATAGATAGGCTGCGTCTGAAGGCGACCAGTTCCTTGCTGGAACGAGACGATGTCATTGTCGTAGCCAGTGTCTCTTCTATTTATGGCCTGGGTTCTCCCGAAGAACATCGGGAGCTTTTCCTTTTCCTGGAAAGGGGAGAGGAAATTGCTCGGAAAGAAATTCTCCAGCGATTAGTTACCCTTCAATATGAACGTAACGACATTGATTTTAGCCGGGGAAAATTTCGGGTGCGCGGTGATGTCTTAGAAGTCTTTCCCGCTTATTCTCAAGGCTTGGCCCTGCGGATAGAATTATTTGAGGACAGAGTCGAGAGGATATTGGAGGTGGACTCTTTAACGGGAAAGATAATTAAGGAGAAGGAGAAAGCGGCTATCTATCCGGCCAAACATTTTGTTACTTCTCCCGACCGGATAGAAAAAGCTGTTCAGTCCATAGAGCGGGAACTTGAGAAGCGACTGGCAGAGCTGGGGAAAGATGATAAACTCCTGGAGGCTCAGCGTCTGGAGGCGAGGACGAAATACGATATAGAGATGCTCCAGGAGATCGGTTACTGTCAGGGGATAGAGAACTATTCTCGTCATCTTTCCGGACGCTTGTCGGGAGAACCACCCGGCACCCTAATAGACTATTTCCCTTCCGATTATCTTCTTATTATAGACGAATCTCATGTCGCTATCCCTCAGATAAGAGGAATGTATTATGGAGACAGAGCGCGCAAAGAGACTCTCGTTAAACATGGCTTCCGTCTCCCCTCGGCTCTGGATAACCGTCCCTTAAATTTCGATGAGTTTGAGGAGAGGGTCAAGCAAATTATCTATGTTTCCGCTACTCCCGGGCCTTACGAACTAAAAAAGAGCCGGAGAATAGTTGAGCAGCTCATTCGTCCCACCGGCCTGGTGGATCCCCGAATTTCTGTCCGGGCGGTGGAAGGGCAGATTGATGATTTAATAGGTGAAATAAGGAAAAGAGTTAAAAAGAAACAGCGCGTTCTGGTAACTACCCTGACCAAGCGCATGGCTGAGGACCTGGCCGAGTATTTACATAAGGTGGACTTGAAAGTACGTTATCTGCATTCGGAAGTTAATACCCTGGAACGGGTAGAAATCTTGCATGATTTACGGCGGGGTCGGTTTGATTGTCTGGTAGGAATCAATCTCCTCAGGGAAGGATTGGATTTGCCCGAGGTATCTTTAGTGGTTATACTGGATGCTGACAAGGAAGGTTTTCTTCGTTCCCAGACCTCTCTTATTCAGGTGGCCGGTCGGGCCGCTCGCCATCTAAACGGGGAAGTAATTATGTATGCCGATACCATTACCGGCTCTATGGAACGGGCTATCGAAGAGACCAACCGGCGCCGTCGGCTCCAGGTGAAGTTCAATCAAGAACATGGAATAACTCCCCGAGGCATCCGGAAATCCGTTCAAAATATGATCGAGACTAATCGTCAGGCGACGGAGTATGTTCAGAGCCTGGTCAGAGAGCCGAAAATTGGTTATATTTCGGGACAATCTCTCCTTATTGCCGATCTGAAAAAAGAGATGGCGGAGGCTGCCAGGAAGTTGGAATTTGAAAAAGCAGCCCTCCTTCGGGATAGAATCGCGGAATTGAAGGAAAAGAATGAACCACAGAGGCACAAAGAGCACAAAGTCAGAAAAAGAAAATTAATAAAAAAAGAAACCACGAGATTGCACAAGATTAACACAAGATAAAATTGAAGAAAGTAAATAAAAATCTTGTGAAAATCTGTGAAATCTTGTGGTTAAAAACTTGTTATAATCTTTGTGAACTTTGTGTCTTTGTGGTATAAAAAATTTCTCTGTGTTCTCTGTAGTTAATTAGGAAAGAAAGAATGAAACTTCTCAAGGTTATTCCGCTCTGCGTTTTAATCTTTGTCTCAGGATGTATGAGCGTTAACCGTCGACCTGCTCCGGGGCAAGGAAGAAAGGTAAGGATGATAGTAACGGCTTATTGTAACTGCGGGCAGTGCACTGGCTGGCGAAGGGAATTATTTACTTTTCCTCCTTTCAGTCCAGTCTTTACCAGCGGACCGCTTAAAGGACAGCGCAAAAGAGTAGGTATCACTGCCAGCGGGGAACGGACTAGAAAAGGAACGATAGCCGCGGATATAAGTAAATTTCCCTTTGGGACCAGAATGTATGTGCCCGGCTATGGATGGGGAGTTGTTCAGGATGTAGGAAGCGCTATAAAGGGAAACCGCCTTGATGTCTGGTTCCCCTCCCACCAGGCAGCTTTAGAATGGGGAAGACAGACGCTTTATGTAACTGTGGTAAAATAGTTATGAGTTATGAGTTATGAGTTGACCTACTGGAAAGAAAAGATGAAGCTAAATTTAGAGGAAGTAAAGCCATTGGTGGAGATAGCTCTGAGGGAGGATATTGGGTCCGGTGATATAACCACCTGGGCGACTGTCCCTGCTGGAGCTAAAACAGGGGGGAGAATTGTAGCTAAAGAGAGAGGAGTACTGGCCGGTTTGGAAATAGCTGAGCTTGTATTTAAGATGGTTAAGAAAAAAGAAAAAATCCAGTTTAGAACAAAAGTTAAAGACGGGGATAAGGTTAAAAAAGGACAGGTAGTGGCGGAGATTTCCGGACCAGTTAGGAGTATCCTGATGGCGGAGCGGACAGCTCTCAATTTCCTTCAGAGATTATCGGGTGTGGCTACCTTTACGGCTAAGTTTGTGGATAGAGTAAGACCTTATAGGGTCAAGATTATGGATACGCGCAAGACTACTCCAGGTTGGAGAGCGCTGGAGAAATATGCTGTTAGATTGGGAGGAGGCTCTAATCATCGCCAGGGACTCTATGATGGAGTGCTTATTAAAGATAATCACATTAAAATTACCCCCTCACCCTCC
Organism: uncultured bacterium; assembly: GCA_964529935.1. Classification (GTDB taxonomy): domain Bacteria; phylum NPL-UPA2; class NPL-UPA2; order NPL-UPA2; family JAADIA01; genus CAZGXS01. The sequence continues at coordinate 19,008 of CAZGXS010000005.1, forward strand.
CCTCTCCCCTCGGGGGAGAGGATTAAGGTGAGGGAAAAAAGGAAATTCCTACACAATCGAGTTATGAGCGAAAAAAAGAAACGAGAAACCGCTATAGGAGAGCTAATAGGGCTGGTTAGAAAGAAGGTTCCCCCGGGGATGAAGATAGAGGTAGAGGCAAGTAATTTAAGAGAGACAAGGGAAGCTGTTCAGGCCGGAGCAGATATAATTATGCTCGATAATATGAACAGGGAACAGATGAAAAAAGCGGTCAAGATAGTTCATACAGCGACCAGCGACCAGCGACCGCTATTGGAAGCTTCGGGAGGAGTGAACTTAGATACTGTGAAGGAGATAGCAAGGATGGGAGTAGATATGATTTCCGTAGGGGCTTTAACTCATTCAGCTAAAGGGCTGGATATGAGCCTGGAATTAGACCCTCTTACTCTTTCCTCTCCCCTAAGGGGAGAGGATTAAGGTGAGGGGAAGGACAGATGATAAATAGGCAAGTTATGAGAGAAAAAGATATCCTTAATCCGGATACGATTAAGGAAGGCTTGAATACCCAAATTATTGGGAAAGAGGTCTATTGTTTTCGGGAGACTAATTCTACCCAGATAGTAGCTCGGGAATTAGCTGCTCGGGGGGCTGGGGAGGGGACAGTGGTTTTAGCGGAAGGTCAGACGAGGGGAAAGGGACGCCGGGGACGAAGTTGGTTCTCCCCCCCGGGTCAAGGCATCTGGATTTCCATTATCCTGCGTCCGCCTATTTCTCCCCTCCAGGCAGGAAGGGTTTGCTTAACTTCGGCCTTGGCCGTAGCCGAGGCGATAAAAGAAATTACCGGTTTGCTAACCCTCATTAAGTGGCCGAATGATCTCCTCATTGGCGGGAAAAAGGTAGGTGGGATACTGATAGAAATGGCTGCGGAAATGGATCTGGTCAAATTTCTGGTTCTTGGTATCGGGGTTAATGTTAATCAGGATGAATTCCCGGACGAGCTGGGGGGGATAGCCCTTTCCCTAAAACAGGAAAGGAGGGAGGAGATCTCTCGCCTTTCCTTGCTCCAGGATATTTTAAGAAGATTGGATAATTATTATCTTTCCCTCAGAAAAGGAGAATTTGAGGCCCTGGCTAACCGTTGGCGGAGGTTTTCCGCTACTTTGGGGAAACAGATTCGGGTTTCTTTACCAGGAGAAATAGTAGAAGGACAGGCAATAGAGATAGATGCCGATGGGGCTCTTCTCCTGCGTCTGGACAGTGGTTTTGTCAAGCGCCTGGTTGGTGGGGAAGTAAGTATAATTAGTTAGCTTGATAAATTAAGAAAAGAAGGCACAAAGAAAAAAATAAGGGTTCAAGGGGTCCAGGATTCCAGGGGT
>CAZGXS010000006.1:0-19830 GCA_964529935.1 uncultured bacterium
CACGCCGCGCTTGGAAATCGCCAAAGTTGCTGCAAGAGGATACTTCCAGATAGCGCCCCTCTCCGGGAGCCCAGACTTCCAGGTCATAGCATTTAGCGGCGGCGAAACTGATATCGGTAGTGCAGAGATTAAGTAGGCGGTAGTGAAGTCCCAGGAGCTGCAAGACTTTTTCCGCATTGTTCACTAATTTTTCTAGTTCTTCGAGAGCATTCTCGGGACGGACAAACTTAAGCAGTTCCACTTTATCAAACTGGTGCATGCGCACCAAACCCCGGGTATCCTTCCCGTAGGAGCCGGCTTCCCGGCGAAAGCAGGCACTGTAGGCACAGTAAGAGAGGGGAAGAGCCCCCGCCTTAAAAATCTCGTCGCGGTGCATGTTAGTCAAGGGAACCTCGGCCGTGGGAATAAGGAAGAGGTCATCTTCTTCACAGCGGTACATATCCTCTTCCAGCTTGGGAAGCTGGCCGGTGCCTATCATACATTCCCGTTTGACTAAAAAAGGGGGAGAGATCTCGGTATAGCCATGTTGATTTATGTGTAAATCCAGCATAAAATTGATCAGGGCGCGTTCTAACCTCGCTCCCCCGCCCCGATAGAGAGCAAAATGGCTCCCGGAAAGTTTGGAAGCTCGGGGGAAGTCAATGATGTCCAGGGTATCGGCTAAATCCCAGTGAGAAAGGGGATCAAAATCAAACTGAGGTTGTTCGCCCCAGCTCCTCACCTCCGCATTATCCTGGGGGCTTTTTCCCACCGGCACTGATTTATGGGGAATATTTGGGATAAGAAGGGCTATTTTGCTTATTTTGTCGCTAAGATTTCCTACTTTTGCATCCCATTCCTTTATTTTTTGGGCAACCGCTTTCATCTCTTTGAGCTCGGCTGCGGCTTCTTCCCCTTCCTTTTTCAGCTTGCCGATCTCTTCGGAAACCACATTGCGGCGGTGCTTGAGCTCCTCTACTTGAGAAATGAGATTCCGCCTCTCTCTGTCAAGCTGGAGGAGCCCATCCACATCCGCTTCCATACCCCGATTGCTCAAGGATTTTTTGACCATCTCGACATTCTTTTGGATGAATTTTATGTCTAACATGATTTGTAACTACTCAGGTTGTCAGGTTCACGGTTCAGAGGTTCACGGTTGGCTACTGTAACTACTCAGGTTGTCAGGTTCACGGTTCAGAGGTTCACGGTTGCTCGCCTTATCTTTATTATTTTTAACCTTGAACGGTGAACCCAGGAACTTTGAACCTCAAGTAGTTACTCCTCATCCCTTAATCACTCCCAATGGTCTCATTTTAGCTACCTTGCGGGAAAGGCCAGCCCGGTGGACGACCTCAACTACTTCGTTGATATCTTTATAGGCCCCAGGGGCTTCCTCGGCCAGGGTGTTCCGACCCCGGGAGCGAACGATAATGCCCTTATCCTCCAGTTCCCGAAATATGGACCGGCCTCTGGCCTCTCTAATGGCTTGGTGGCGGCTCATTACCCGACCGGCACCGTGGCAGGTTGAGCCCCAAGTCTCTTTCATGGCCCGCTCCGTTCCTACCAGAACATAGGAATTGGTTCCCATGTCCCCGGGAATAATTACCGGCTGGCCCACGGCTTTATATCTCTCCGGCAAATGGGGATGACCGGGAGCAAATGCCCGGGTAGCTCCTTTGCGGTGGACAAAAAATTTTCTCTTTTCTCCCTCTACGGTATGTTCTTCAAACTTCCCGATGTTATGGGACACATCATAGACCAGCTCCATCCCCAGGTCTTTCGGCCCCCGGCGAAGCACTTTCATGAAGACTTCCCTTGTCCAGTGCATCAGGCACTGGCGGTTGGCCCAGGCATAGTTAGCCGCACAGGCCATAGCGGCAAAGTAATTTTTCCCTTCCGGAGAGCTTAGGGGAGCACAGGCTAATTGCCGGTCGGGAAGGTTGATCCCATATTTCTGAGCGGCCGGGCCCATAGTCTTCAGATAATCATCGCAGACCTGGTAGCCGAAGCCGCGGGAGCCGGAATGAATCATGGCGGTGATAGCTCCCTTCTCCAAGCCGAAAGCGGCGGCCACTTGAGGCTCATAAATCTCTTCAATGATTTGAATTTCTATAAAATGGTTGCCGGATCCCAGGGTTCCTTGCTGTTTATATCCCCGCTCCAGGGCTCGTTGGCTGACCCGGGCTGGGTCGGCTCCGGCCAGACAACCCCTTTCTTCAGTAAACTCTATGTCCTCAGGAAATCCATAGCCCTTTCTAACAGCCCACTGCGCCCCTTCCTTCAGGAGCTTGCGTTCTTCCTGAGGAGTAAGTTTCAACTGCCCCTGCCCGCCTACCCCACAGGGAATATGAGAAAAGAGGGCTTCGACCAGGTGCTTTAATTTATCTTGAATATCCGCCTGCCTCAAGTTCGTTCGCAAGAGCCGGACGCCACAATTTATATCATATCCAATTCCTCCGGGGGAAATAACTCCATCCTTAACATCGGTGGCAGCTACACCGCCAATACAGAAACCATAACCCCAGTGGATGTCGGGCATAGCCAGGGAGTAATTGACGATACCGGGAAGGTGAGCCACATTAGCCACCTGTTGAAGGGCCTGCTCCCCTTTGATATGCTGGAGGAGCTTCTCATCAGCATAAATCAGGCCGGGGACACGCATTCCCTTTTGGAAATTTTTCGGGATGCGCCAGCGGTAGTCATCAACCTTCTCCAGGGGACCGGACCATTTTTCAGACATCGAATAGCACCTCAGCCGTCCAACCCATTTTATCGTGGATAATTTGTAAATTATGGTAGGTGACCGCCTTGATTTCGGTTTTCAGTTGATGGCGGGAGGGAGTAAGCCTCTCTCCCCAAATCTCGGCCTGGAGATGCTGGCTATCCATTCTCTTAATCTTGAATTTACCCGGGAGAAACTCCTCGCCGGCAAACACATAAAGGAGTTCGCTTAAGAAACGAACCAGCAATTCCTCCTCATTGGGAGCCTCTACAGTCAGCAAGCGACAGAGAGGGATTCTCGCCTTTTTTAGGTCCACTATCTGATCAAACATGGCCCAAGCAGTATTGGCAAAGAGCTCCGCCCTGGTCTCCCCGAAGGCACGCAGGCCCAGATCCGCCGGATGGTCAATGACCTCGTATTCCCTTTGTGCCTTTGTCACTCTGTGCCTTTGTGCCTTTTCTGAAATTATTCGCTTATGGCAGCGGCCGCTTCCCCGGGAACATTAATAACCATTCTCATATCAACGATATCAAAGGAAAGGCCGTCCAGGTCTATCTCATCCGGCAATTCCCGAACAACATAAACATTATCTCTAGGTATGACTAATACTTTATCGGCTTCATCGATGCGGGGCCTGGCGTCTCCTTTTACCAGGTAATAATTCTTTCCCTTGGCTTTAATCCAGTAATTGTCCATCTCCAGAACAGTCCCCACGAAGACCCTTACCCTCTGCTCAACGAAGTACCTCTTAAATCTTATCTTAACTTTCTTGCCGGCAAACATTTGTCACCCCCTATCTTCTCTCACCACACGCGCGACCCCCACCACCGCATCCTTCTCATCCAGGTTTATAAGACGTACCCCCTGGGTGTTGCGGCGGATTACCCTTATTGGCTCCATGGGCATCCGGATAACCTTCCCTTGGGAGCTCATGAGCATTAACTCATCTGCGTCCACTACTCTGGCAATATCGATTACCAGACCATTCCTCTGGTTAGTCTTGATATTGATAACTCCCTTCCCCCCCCGGCTCTGAGTACGATATTCCGAGAACAGGCTTCTTTTGCCATAACCATGGGCCGTAACCGAGAGGAGGGTAGCCTCTTCGCCAACGATCTCCATTCCTACCACCCGGTCTTGTTCCCCTAAGCTTACCCCTTTCACTCCCCGGGCAGTTCTTCCTACTGAGCGAACCTCTTTTTCCGGGAAGCGAATGGCTTTCCCCCGCTCTGTGGCCAGGATAATTTCCTGTGCCCCTTGGGTGAGCTTAACCTCTATAAGACGATCCTTCTCATCCAGAGTCAGGCCGATAATACCTCCCGCCCGGGGATGGCTGTAAGCCATCAGACTGGTTCTCTTCACCACCCCTCTCTCGGTAGCCATAACCAGAAAGTGGTCATCATCAAACTCCTTAACGGGAAGAAAGGCCGTTATCTTCTCTCCCGGCTCCAGGGCCAGGAGATTAACGATAGCCTTCCCCTTAGAGAGCCTCCCCACCTGGGGGAGCTTATAAACTTTAACCCAGTGAATTCTTCCGGAATCGGTAAAGAAAAGAATATAGTGATGGGTGGAGGCAATAAAGAGATGTTCTATAAAATCCTCCTCCTTGGTCCCAGCTCCGGTAACGCCTTTTCCGCCCCGATGCTGCTGGCGATAAGTGGAGACGGGAAGCCTCTTGATATAACCGGCATGGCTAACGGTGATAACCATATCCTCCTCGGCGATTAAATCCTCCCGGGAGAAGTCCGTGCTGGCATCTAAAATCTCGGTCCGACGCTCATCGCCAAACTTCTCTTTTACTTGGAGCAGTTCTTCTTTGATGACGCCAAGCAGTTGTTTTTCGCTGGCCAGGATGGACTGGAGCTGGACGATCTGTTTAATAAGGGCCAGATATTCCTCGTCTATCTTCTTCCTTTCCAACCCGGTGAGCCGTTGCAGCTTCATGTCCAGGATGGCCTGAGCCTGCTCCCGGCTCAACTTAAATCTTTTCATCAATTTCTCCCGGGCCTCATTAGCCTCCCGGGATTCCCGAACGGTCTTGATAATAGCATCTAATTTGGAGAGGGCAATCTTTAAGCCTTCTAAGATATGGGCCCTTAATTCAGCTTTCTTCAGGTCGTATTGGGTGCGGCGGCTGACTACTTCTCGCCGATGCCGGAGATAGCTCTCCAGACATTCCTTGAGAGTCAATACCCGGGGACGGCCATCCACCAGGGCCAGCATAATTACCCCTACAGTAACCTGCATCTGGGTATGTTTATAGAGCTGGTTGAGAACCACCTGGACTTCCTCCCCCCGCCGCAGCTCCAGGACGATGCGCATTCCGTCCTTATCCGATTCATCCCTTAAATCGGAAACTCCTTCTATTTTCTTCTCCCGGATAAGGGAGGCTATGCTTGCCAGAAGATTGGACTTGTTTACCTGGTAGGGGATCTCGGTAATAATAATTCTCTCTCGCTCCCCGCCTTTTTTCACCGTCTCGGTAGAAGCGCGACCACGGAGCTTAATTAAACCTTTCCCGGAACGGTAGGCCTCTCTTATCCCTTCCCGGCCACAGATGAGACCGCCGGTAGGGAAGTCGGGGCCGGGGACGACCTTAATCAATTCCTCAAAGGTTATTCCCGGCTCGTCAATTAACTTTATCAGGGCATCGACTACCTCGCCCAGGTTGTGGGGAGGAATGTTGGTAGCCATGCCCACGGCAATACCCGAGGAACCGTTTACCAAGAGATTGGGAACCCGGGAAGGGAGAACTCTCGGCTCGGTGAGAGAATCGTCGAAATTGGACATAAAGTCGACAGTGCCCCGGTCGATATCGGCCAATAGCACCTCACTTAACTTGGCCATCCTCACTTCGGTATAACGCATGGCGGCTGGGGCGTCGCCATCAATGGAACCGAAGTTTCCCTGTCCATCTATCAGAGGATAGCGAAGGCAGAAGTCCTGGGCCATCCTCGCCAAAGAATCGTAAACAGCCGTATCTCCATGAGGATGGTACTTACCTAAAACTTCACCAACGATGCGAGCGGACTTTTTATAAGGCTTATTGCTGGCCAGGTTTAAGTCTTGCATGGCGTAGAGGATGCGACGATGCACTGGTTTTAATCCATCCCGGACATCGGGAAGAGCTCGTCCCACAATGACACTCATGGCATAGTCCAGGTAGGATTTTTTCATTTCGTCTTCGATGTTAACCGGTCTTACTTTTTCGTTGCGGGTATACATTCTGACTCCTAAACTTTTAGAAACAGTTGATAGCTAAAAATTCTGGTTCATTTCCAAATTAGTTGATGAATTTAAAGGGTTCAAGGATTTATTTTTAAAGGTTTTCACTTGACCCCTGGAATCCTGGACACCTTAAACCCTTTTCTTTTAAATATCCAGATTCCTTACCTCGGGGGCGTGGCGCTGGATAAATTGCCGGCGTGGTTCCACCTGGCTTCCCATCAGGGTGGTAAAGGTCTCTTCGGCTTCCACGACATCCTCCAGGGTTACCTTGAGAACGGTTCTTCGCTCCGGGTCCATGGTCGTTTCCCAGAGTTGACCGGGGTTCATCTCCCCCAGACCTTTATAACGCTGGACATTCCAACCGCGCCTTCCTAATTCTCTCACCTTACCGATGATATCCCCGGCGGTATAGAGGAGGTGTTCCCGTCCATCCTCTTCTATCTTGTAGAGGGGCTTGCTTTTGCCCTGAGGGTGAATCATTTTTTCCACGGCGAGCTCTTTACTCTCAATCTTTTTCAGAATTTCGCCAATTTCCCGGGATTCAGCAAACTCAATAATCTCCGGCTTGTCTGTCTCCCCGCCCTCTTTCCCCTCTTCAAAGAGCACCAATTCTTTCTCGCTATAAAGATAGCTCTCTCCTCCTTCATCGCCCTTCACCCGGTAAAGAGGAAGTTTCTTCGTCTTCTCATCCCGAAGCTTCAAGTATTCTTCGAACTTAATTCCCTTTCTTTCCACCACCCGGGCCAATCTTCCCAGTTCGGCTAGATCCTGGATAATGCCTTTAAGTCGGGATTTAGTAAAGGAATAATTATCCTCCAACCGGACCAACTTGGCCCCGTTTAAACCTAAATCTAAGACAATTTGCTCAAGTTCTTCATCGTTACCGATGTATCGTTCCATCTTCCCTTTCTTAATTCTATAAAGAGGGGGTTGAGCGATATAGATATAGCCTTCTTCGATTAATTTGTTCATCTGGCGGTAGAAGAAGGTAAGAAGGAGGGTGCGAATGTGAGCTCCGTCCACATCGGCATCGGTCATAATAATAATCTTCCCATAGCGGACCTTGGAGATATCGAAATCTTCCTCTCCTATGCCAGTGCCCAGGGCGGTAATTAAAGTTCTAATCTCGGTGTTATTCAACATCTTATCTAAACGGGCTTTTTCCACATTAAGTATTTTCCCTTTCAAGGGAAGAATAGCTTGAAACCGCCTATCCCGGCCCTGTTTAGCCGAGCCACCGGCGGAATCTCCCTCGACCAGATAAATTTCGCAAAGGTGGGGGTCCCGCTCCGAACAATCGGCTAATTTACCGGGAAGCGAAGCCACTTCCAGGGCTCCCTTCCGGCGAGTAAGCTCCCGCGCCTTCTTGGCCGCCTCCCGGGCCCGGGCCGCTACCAGTCCCTTCTCGACAATTTTTCTGGCTATAGGGGGATTCTCCTCCAAGAATTCACTTAAACCCTCATTGACAATGGATTCAACGATTCCTCGAACCTCACTATTCCCCAATTTTGTCTTGGTCTGCCCTTCAAACTGAGGATCGGGCAATTTCACGCTCATGACCGCGGATAGCCCTTCCCGTATATCATCTCCGCTGAGAGGATTCTTGATATCCTTAAGAAGCCCTGCTTTTTTAGCATAGTCATTGACCGTCCTGGTCAGGGCCGCTTTGAAGCCGCTGAGATGCGTTCCCCCTTCCTGGGTATTTATGTTGTTGGCGAAGGAAAAAATGTTCTCGCTGTAGCCGTCGTTGAACTGAATAGCAATCTCGGCCTTAATCTTATCCTTGTCTCTATCTCTCTCGAAATATATGGGCTTCTTGTGAAGAAGCTCCTTGTTTTTGTTCAAATGCTCAACAAAAGAAGATATTCCCCCTTTATACTGAAACTGATGTTCCTTCCCGCTCCTCTCGTCCTTGATGGCGATGGAGGCTCCTTTGTTCAGGAAAGCTAATTCCCGGAGGCGATTGGAAAGGATATCAAAGCTAAAATCTATCTCTTCGAAAATTTGCCTATCCGGCTTGAAGGTGACCCTGGTCCCAGTCTTCCTTGTTTTCCCAATGGTCTCTAATTTAGTAACCGGATTTCCCCGCCGATATTTCTGTTGAAAGGCCATTCCCTCTCTTTTTACCTCTACCTCCAGCCATTCCGAGAGAGCATTGACCACGGAAACGCCCACTCCGTGCAACCCCCCGGATACTTTATAAGTTCGGTGGTCAAATTTTCCTCCCGCATGGAGCATAGTCATAACCACTTCCAGTGCTGGTTTCTTCTGCGTCCGGTGCAAATCGACGGGGATACCTCTTCCATCGTCAACAACGGTAACGCTATTATCCACATGGATGGTCACATCTATATTATTGCACTCTCCCGCCAATATCTCATCAATGCTGTTATCCACCACCTCATAAACTAATTGGTGCAGGCCCCGGCTGGCGGTATCGCCTATATACATACTGGGACGCTTGCGCACCGCCTCTAAACCTTCCAGGACCTTTATGGTGGTAGCGTCGTATTTCTCTTTAGCCATACATCCTCCTTAATGAACACATCACTTAGTGTAGCTAAGTGATAAGTGCGAATTAACTTCGAAGCTTAAGTGGAAATTGTCGAAGAGAATTTCCACTTGTCTAAGCAAAGGAGCAACATCACTTAGTGTAGCTAAGTGATAAGTGCGAATTAACATCATTATGTCATATTATCTCTTCGCTGTCAAACCTTTTTTTGTTTTACAACCGTCGAGGGATAAAGAGGTTGGCATGTCTTCAACACGGACAGGCGCATAGTTTGGGGAAGGGTGAAAAAAAGGGGTTTTTTGGGACAAGATAACGCAGGTTAAAACCTGCGCAGGATTGAAAATCCAACATTTAAATATATCGTTATCTAATGCTACCCACACGAAATACAATCTCTTTGACTGCTTCTTGTCCTAAAAGCTTATTAATCTCTCTTTTTATCTTCTCTTTATGGAACCTGGTCAACTCCTCAACCCAGGGAGAACTATCCACATTTACCAATAATTTTCCTTGCTCAGCGAGAGAATAGGGAGAGGTGTGCCCGGCTATTTTTTTTCCCACACCCTCCTCCCAGAATTCGCAGATTTTCCCTTGCTCGTGTTTCCTCTTTAAGTCTAAATTCTTTAAAACCTTATCTAAAATGGGTTTGATGGGTGAGGGCTGCATATTATAATTTCATAGGCATAATTACATAGAGATATTTTTCCTCACTGGTTTGCTCTTTATCGGAAACAGCCGCTCTCATCAAACCTGAACTTAAAGAATCTGTCAGCTCTAAATAAATCCTCTCTTCCTCCTCATTTTTTAAGAAGTCGAGCATGTAAACAGGATTAAAAGCTACGCTTATTTCCTCCCCTTCGTAATTTAAATCTAACTCTTCCCTGGCTTCTCCTACTTCAGAGGCTGTGGTTGTTAGCAAAATCCTGTTTTTAGAAATATCCAATCTAACAGAGTTGGACTTCTCGCTGGTAAGAACAGATACTCTCTTTAAAGCCAACAAAAAGGGTTCTCTTGTTAAAACTATCCTCTCCTTACATTTCTCGGGGATAACTTTTTGATATTCCGGAAAGTGTCCCTCAATAAGGCGGGAAACAAGTCTGATATTATCTAAATGAAAAGCGATTTGGTTCTCTCCAAGAATAATTTTTAATTCGCCCTTTCCTTCATCCAGAATACGGGATACCTCATTAGAAGCCTTAACAGGAACAATGGCTTCTCCTTCCACGCCCCGGGGTATCTTTATTCTTCTCTCAATATAAGCCAGTCTCCTCCCATCGGTAGCTACTAATTTTAATTTATTCTCTTTAATTACAAAGAAGATTCCATTAAGAGCGCGCCTGGTCTCATCGTGAGAGACAGCAAAGGAGGTTTTTCGTAACATTTCCTTTAATATATCCTGCCTCAAAGTAAAACTTTTTTTCTCCTCTAATTGAGGAAGTTTGGGGAAGTCTTCCTTTCCTAAACCGGCAATTTTAAAGACCCCTCTTTGACAATCAAGTATTATTATTTTATCTTTTACGGTAAGATTAACTTCCGCTTCCGGCAACTCTCTAACAATCTCCCCTATTTTCCGGGCGGGAACGGTTATTCCCCCTTTCTCCAGAATTTTGGCCGGGATCAGGCATTCAATTCCTGTCTCCAGATTTGTAGAAACCAGACGTAGTTGATTCTCCTTTGTTTCCAGAAGTATATGGGAGAGAATGGGTAGGGTGGTTTTAGTGGAAACAATATTTTGAACGGTTTGAATTCCTTTAAACAGATCAGCTTTTGAACAAATTATTCTCATAACTTTCCTCCTTCTTATTATTAGTGGGGGGCGGTCTCGATTTCACAAAGCCAACGCTTCATAAATTAGAAAGGCTTCTTATTTTCCATTATTGTATCGCCCGGTTTATTTTCTATTATTATTAATTATTTCTTTAAATATTAAAAATTAATAATAATAAAGATAAGGGTTGTGGATATGTGAGTAAACTCATTTCACTTAGTTAAATCATTAAGTTAAGACAATAATAACCTCTTAATAAAATTAACCTATTATCAACATTATCCACAAATAAAAAATCTTTCCTTGTCATTTTTAGTTTATACACAGTTTATACACAGATAATGAACAGCAGATTAATAATTACCGGTTAAGTTGTTTTTTGTATCTTCCTCTTAATCTGATGAATAACTCTATCCAGGCCGGCATCCTCTTTTAAGCCTCTTTCTATTTTTTCACAGGCATACATTACGGTAGTATGGTCGCGACCCCCAAAAGCTTCTCCTATCTCAGGAAGAGAATTATCGGTTAATTCTCGGGCGAGAAACATAGCTATTTGGCGAGGAAAGACGATCATCTTGCTTCTTTTTTTAGCCTGCATATCGGAAGGTCGCAACCCGTAAAAATCAACTATCTCCTTTTGAATCAACTCGATAGAAATTATTTTTTTCTTTTCCTCCTCCCCGACTATGTCTTTTAAGACTTCCTGGGCGAGACTTAAAGTTACTCGATTCCCGGTGAGAGAGGCATGGGCAACCACTCGGATGAGAGCCCCTTCCAACTTCCTTATATTAGCCTTGATTTTATCAGCGATAAAGAAAGCTACTTCCTCGGAGAGACTGGCCTCCTTTTTCCTTAAAATAGCTACCCGGGTCTCCAGGGTTGGGGGTTGAATATCAACCACCAGACCCCATTCAAAACGAGAAACTAGTCTCTCTTGAAGGGTGGGTATCTCCTTAGGGGCCCGATCACTGGAAAGGACAATCTGTTTATGGGCATCATGCAAAGCATTAAAGGTATGAAAAAACTGCTCTTGGGTAGTTTCTTTGCCGGCGAGGAAGTGGATGTCGTCAACAAGAAGAATATCTACCTTCCTGTATCGATTGCGAAAATTTTCTGTGGTTTGATTGCGAATAGAATCAATCCAATGGTTAACGAAAGTTTCCGTTGATATATAAGAAATTGTAGTTTCCGGCCTTTTTCCTCTCAGGAAATGGCCGATGGCCTGCATAAGGTGAGTCTTGCCCAGGCCTACTCCCCCGTAGACAAAGAGAGGGTTGTAGGCCTTGGCCGGAGATTCTGCTACAGCCAGAGAGGCAGCGTGGGCAATATGGTTGCTCTCCCCGGCGACAAAATTGTCAAAGGTGTATTTGGGATTTAGATATATTCCCCGGGAAGAAGGGTTGTGAGGCCTAACAACTTCCTCCCTTATTCTACCTTCGGGGTGGGGAGGAGCAAGGGAGAACTCTACCCTTACCTCTGTTTTACAAACGGAAAACAAAGTATCGACAATCAAGTCTAAATAGCGCTCTTTAAGCCAATCCCGGAAAAACCTGTTGGGTACCTCCAACAGGAGAACTCCACCAGTAAAAGAGAGACATTTAACCCTTTGAAACCAGGCGTCAAAAACCTGCTTATTGAGCAGCTTTTCTATAATACCCAAGGCCTCATCCCAGGGATTTGCCCTTTTTAAAGCATTAGAAGAATCATTCTCTAACATAAAAGCCTCCTCATTTCTCCCCCCTTTCCCCAACTTATCCACAGGAAGTTCTTGAAAGAGAGGGGCGCTTTTTCTTTAGCCAAGTAAGCCTGAAAAAAGGGAAAGAGGATAAAACATTTTAAGGATTGGATATTTGCCCCCTCAACTCGGACAGAAAAGGAAATTAACCTATTTAACCTCTTTTAAGACAAGTAGATAGCTTTATGATAAGCAACATGATGTGAGCCAATACCCGACCTCGTAGGAAAAGGAGAAACTTCTCTTTCCTTTGGAAGCCAACCTTAAGAAAAAAACCTATACCGATAACCTGCTTTGGCGCTGGAAAGGCACGCTTATCCCCAATTTTTACACAAAAACCAAAGAAGCGGATTTCGAGTTTCCTTCTTAGTAACTAAATTTTAACAAAGGAGCTAATTTTTAGCAAGAAAAAAACAAAGAAACGCCACCAATACTGAACGACGGCAAAGGGGGAAATCCAAAAAAGAAAAAAAGGGGGAGGGGGATAAGTAGGTTAGCGCTCACTTCTTTTAGGAGCCAACTTAATTGTAAGCTTAAATCGTAAACAGGATTGCTGGATTTTTTGTATCACGTAAAACTTATTGACACTTATTCTTTTGTTGGGTATAATATTTTAAACTTCAAGGAGGGATATGCGTGAAAGGGACCTATCAACCATCCAATCGTCGGAGGAAACGCCGCCACGGCTTCCTGGGCAGGATGCAGACAAAAGCAGGCCGGAAGATCATTAATCGCCGGAGGGCAAAAGGGAGAAAAAGGCTATCTGTCTGAATGACGAATAGAACGCGAGGATAAAAGGGATAAGATGAAGAGATGAGGGTCGGCTTCCCTTTAGGGAAAACGGAGCGGCTGCGGAGAAAAATTGATTTCCAGGGGGTTTTTTCTCGAGGAGAATCTTTTAGAGACAACCTTTTACTTTTCTATGTTCTCAAGCGTTCCCCCCTCTTTTTTCTTCAAAAAAAGGCAGGCGATGCCTCTGGGCAGATGGAGGGCGGGGGAGTCGGGGCTGGAAATAGAATTGGCTTTGTCGTCAGCAAGAGAGTGGATAAGAGAGCGGTAATGAGAAATCGAGTGCGGCGACTTTTAAGGGAAGCCTACCGGCAGAATAAGAGCACATTGAAGGAGGGAAGAGATTTGGTGGTGGTAGCTAAGGAAGGGGCGGGCGAGTTAGGATTCCGGGAAATACAAGAAACCCTCCTTCGGCTATTTAGAAAAGCGGGGCTGATAAAGGTTAAATGTAGCCACTAAGGCACAAAGGCACATCAGAGCACTAGAGCATCAGTTAGGCTGCACGCTACATACCTCGTGCTTAAAAGCCTGTAGCGTGATTACGGTAACCTTAGTGTGCTTGGTGTCTTTGTGGCCATGGCCAAGTTGTCTGGTTGGATTTAAAACTAACATGAATAAAATAGCTATATTCCTAATTGTCTTTTACCAGAAATGCCTTTCCCCTCTAAACCCGCCAACCTGTCGTTTCTATCCCTCCTGCTCGGATTATGCCTGCCAATCCATCCAGAAGAAAGGCTTAAGAAGAGGAGGTTGGCAGGCAGCAAAGAGGCTCCTTCGCTGTCACCCCCTGAGTCCGGGCGGTTATGACCCGGTGAAATGAAGTTGGAGAAAAATTTTATGGAAAAGAGATTCTTTCTATTCCTTATCCTGACCATGTTAGTTCTTTTCTTGTACCAAAGGCTATTTGTTCCTCTACCTCCTCGGCCGCCGGAAGAGGAGATAGAACCGCTGCCGGTCACCTGGGAAGAATGGAGGCCGGAAGTAAGGGATATAGAGCCTGTCCCTCCGGAGATAGTTGTGGTTGAGCCGGAGGAAAGAGTGGAAAGAAGAGAGGCTCGGGATATTGTAGTGGAGACGGATCTCTATCGGCTGGTTCTTTCTACTCGCGGGGCCAGAATCAGGAGCTTCCGGTTGAAGGAACATCAAGAGGTAAATGTAGATAGGGAGGTTTGGGAGAAAGAGCTGGGGCGGGTAGAGACGGCCTTAGAAATAGAGAGGGACGTTGGAGCAAAAGAGAGGTTGACTCGGGAGAGGGAGCGGCTAAAGTATCTGCTGGGTAGGGAGTTTCTGCCCGATGAAGAGTTGGAATTAGTGCCCTTTGCTGGGGATGATCCTCTCACTATCCATTTCCCCGCCATAGATGCAAGGGGGGAATTAAACCTTGCCCTTTTTGAGCCCAACCGGGAAAGCTTAAAATTAGATGAGGGGCGGGAATCGGGGACCATAGAATTTCGTTATGTTACCACGGAAGGGGTGGAGATAAAGAGGAGGTTCCATTTCTCCCGGGGTTCCTATCTTATTAACCTGGAAATTATTATCCTCAATAATTCCCCCTGGGAAATAAGAGAGGATGATTTTTTAATTACTTATGGACCGGGAATAGGTTTGATTGAGGAACTGCCCCCAGGAGGGCGGCAGACCCCTCATTTTGCCTCCTGGGCAAGGGGGAGATTGACGCGAGACAGGGCCGGAAGGGAGATTGGAGAGGGGTTCTTTGTGAGGACGACGATGGGGTGGGGAACACCCCTCTTTCATCCCGGGCCGATTGAGTGGGTGGCTCTGCGCAGCCACTACTTTACTGTAGCCCTCATCCCTGAGGAAGAAGTGGCCGGGGCCAAGCTTTTAGAAAAAGAGGACGGAAGACGCTGGATATCTCTTAAGATGCTTCCTTTCTCCCTGCGCCGGGGAGAGGAAGTCCGCAAAAGTCTTGCCCTTTACCTGGGGCCGCAGGATAGAGGGGCGCTTCGGAAGGGCGGTGTGCACCTGGAGGCAATCATCGATTTCGGTTTTTGGACCCCGATAGCCAGACTCATTCATTCGCTCCTGAGAACCTTTTACGGCTGGCTTGGTAATTACGGGGTGAGCATAATATTGCTCTCTTTAACGATTAAATTAGTTCTCCATCCTTTTACCCACAAGAGCTTTGAAGCGATGAAGAACATGCAGGAAGATATGAAGGCTCTCCAGCCGGAGATAGAGGCTCTGAAGAAAAAACATAAGAATAATCCTCAAAAGATACAGAGAGCTACCATGGAATTATATAAGAAACGGGGAGTCAATCCCTTGGGTGGATGTAAGGCGGGCTGCCTGCCGATGTTGTTCCAGATGCCGATATTTTTTGCCCTCTTTGCTGTCCTCAATAATGCCATTGAGTTAAGGCGAGCCCCTTTCTTTGCCTGGGTAGACGACCTCTCCGCTCCTGACCCTTACTGGGTCCTTCCCATTCTCATGGGAGTGACCATGTATTTTCAGCAGAAATTGACCGGTATGGGAGGTGGTATGGGAGGTGGTATGGGAGGTGGTATGGGAGGAACTGGCGGTGCTCAGGCGGGCCAGGCCAAGATGATGAGCATTATGATGCCTATAGTGCTCACCCTTTTCTTTCTTGGTCTTCCCTCGGGGATAGTTCTCTACTGGCTCTGTTTCAATGTCTTTACCATCCTTTTTCAGAAATTGCTGATAAAGAAGAAACCGGGAGCAGAAGGCAAGGCAGCCTAGCCGGTACCTCAGAGCTTAAGGGACCGGCACATTTATCGGCGAGTTCTGCGAGCGGTAGAATGTGCCTGTCCTTTTGCGGAGCCCGTCACCTAGCTGAAAAATGACCTCTTTCCAGGAAGATACAATTGTGGCTATCTCCACTCCTTTAGGGGAAGGAGGTATCGGTATTGTCCGCCTCAGCGGGCCGGATTCCCTGGCCCTTGCCGATAGAATCTTTCAGAGCAAAGACGGCCGCAAACCCTCTCGGATGCCTACCCACACTCTCCACTACGGATACATAATGGCTCAGGAAATTCCCCTGGATGAAGTTCTCCTCACGGTGATGCGAGCTCCGCGCACCTACACCCGGGAGGATATAGTGGAGATCAACTGCCACGGGGGGGTAGTCCCCCTGAAAAAGGTCCTGGAATTAACTCTCAAGGAAGGGGCCCGTTTAGCGGAGCCGGGGGAATTTACTAAGAGAGCTTTCCTCAACGGAAGGATTGATTTAGCCCGGGCGGAAGCGGTTGTAGAGACGATTAGGGCCCGGACCGACCTAAGCCTTCGGGTGGCAATATCCCAGTTAAGAGGTCATTTATCCCTAAAAGTGGAGCACATGAAAACAGCTTTAGTAAAATTAGTGGCTAAAGTGGAGGCCACTATAGATTTTCCCGAAGAGGATATTGCGGTTCTCAAGGAAGAAGACACAAGAAAAGAGGCGGAAAAGTTAAAGGCGGAATTGGAAGAATTATTAGCCTCAGCGGATAGTGGAAAAGTGCTCCGGGAGGGGCTGAAGACGGTTGTTGGGGGAAGACCCAATGTGGGAAAATCCACCCTCTGGAATGCCCTCTTGGGAGAAGAGCGAGCCATTGTTACTTCCCTTCCCGGGACAACTAGGGATACCCTGGAAGAGACGGTAAATATCCAGGGGCTCTCTCTCCGCTTGGTGGATACGGCCGGGATAAGGAGAGCAAGGGGAAGGATAGAAAGGGAAAGCGTGGTTAGGGGTCGCCGGTCCCTGGAAGAGGCCGACCTGGTCCTTGTTGTTTTGGATGGGTCAAAACCTTTAAATGAAGATGATCGGGATATAGCGAAAGATTTAAAGGAAAAAGTAGTCATTATCATCATTAACAAAACAGATCTTAGCCAGAAGATAGGGCTTGGGGGGGTAAAGAAGTTCTGGCCCGATAAAAAAATAGTCAAAATTTCTGCTACCCAAGGGACGGGCCTGTCGGAGCTAAAGAAAGCCATAGCTGATATTTTTTGGCGAGGAGAAGTTCCTTCCCCGGAAACGATATTGGTAACCAAGGCCAGGCACAAAGAAGCCCTGTTAAGAGCGAGAGAAGGGCTGGAGGAAGCTATAACCGGCCTTGAGCGTCAACTCTCTCCTGAATTTATCGCCAGCGACTTGCGCTCAGCCTTGAAGAGTTTAGGAGAGATTGGGGGAGAAACGGCTAGCGAAGAGGTTCTCGAGCAGATCTTTTCTCAGTTTTGTATTGGGAAATGACTATTAAGCTGTCAAATTGTCAAACTGTTACGCAGGTGCAGGTTCGTGGATGATGAATTGAGAAGATTGCTCCGGGAGGGGGCAGTAGAGGTAGGAGCACCTTTAGAGAAAGAGCAAGCAGAACAACTCCTCCTCTACCTGGAAATGATCAGGGAATGGAACAAGAAAATCAACCTTACATCCACTAGTGATCGTCGCCAGCTCCTGCTAAAGCACTTCATCGACTCCTTAACCTGTGCCCCCATTCTGCCCACCCATTCTCAGATTCGCCTCATTGATGTAGGAACCGGAGCCGGCTTCCCCGGAGTGGTCCTAAAAATATATCGGCCCGATATAGAGCTGGCTCTGTTGGATTCATCGAAGAAGAAATGTGCTTTTCTTGGCCACCTGAGCAAGAAGTTAGGGCTTAGCAAGACAAAGGTGTTTGACGGAAGGGCCGAGGACTATGGAAGAGAGCCTGAGCATCGGGAAAATTATAATGTGGTTATCTCCCGGGCTGTAGCTCATTTAAGGATTTTAGTGGAATACAGCCTTCCTTTTTTAAGGATAGGGGGACTCTTTATTTGTCAGAAAGGCCCCAAGGGACGAGAGGAGATAAAAGAGGCTAAGGAGGCAGTGAGTCTTCTGGGAGGCGAGATTTCTGGGGTAAGGGAGATAACCCTACCCAAAGTTAAGGAGAAACGGCTCCTAATTTCTATTACCAAAAGCAAGCTTACCCCGATTAAGTATCCCCGGCGACCCGGCATGCCCAGGAAAAGACCCTTGTGATGAACAATAAAGATAAAGGGGACAAGATAAAGGGGAAAAATAAAGGGGACAGACACCTTTTTAATTGACAAACAGCGATAAAGTTATTAAAATTAATACATGCCTAGACAAGCGCGAATAGTCATACCAAATACAGCCCATCACATAATCCAACGCGGTAACTATCGTCAGAAGATCTTTACAAAACAAGAACACTATCGGCAATACTGTGAATGGATAGAAGAATACGCACAGAAGAACGGGTTAGATATTATAGCATATTGCCTAATGAGCAATCACGTACATTTTGCAGTCATTCCTAAAGAAGAAAAAGACCTATCTGGAATATTTAAAATAGTGCATATGCGCTATTCGCACTATATTAATCGTCAAAGATCAGTAAAAGGCCACCTCTGGCAGGGACGGTTCAATTCCTGTATACTGGACGATACACATCTATATAGAGCTGTAAGATATGTTGAGAATAATCCGGTTAGAGCTAAAATGGTCAAGAAGGCCTGGGAATATGAGTGGTCCAGCGCCAAAGATCACGTAAAAGAGAGAACCAGGGTATTGATAAAACTGAGCACACATAAGGATATAAAAGATGGGGATGAGTGGCAAGAACACCTACAAGAAGACGACCCAGAACTGATAGAAGATATTAGATTAAAAACTGAGCGTGGATTAGTGGTAGGAAGCAATAAATTCATTAAGAAATTAGAAGGTGCATTAAACCGTTCATTAGAGTGCGTAAGGCAAGGAAGGCCCAGAAAAAGGGAATAAAAAAAGGTGTCTGCAGTCACCATTTTTCTTGAGAGCATTGGAAGGAGGTGAAGGAAATTATTGGAATTTGGATGCTTGATAAACCTTGAAGCATAGGCATTTCAATTCCTATGCGGGTTGTGGGGGTCTGGGGGAAACAATCTGATTTCCCCCAAGGGGTGACAGGCAGTGTCCTTTAGGACTCTGCCGCCAGAGGGGCCTTGCCCCTATGGAAGGTATCCCCCGAAGGGGATAGCTTGTTATGACAATTGAAGGGTTTCTTTGAATTGAGGAGGATTAGTTATGGCTAAAATGGATGAGAAGCAAGAAAAAACGTGGGCGATGCTATGCCATCTGGGGACCTTTGCCGGGCTCATTATCCCCTTTGGTCATATTATTGCCCCGCTGGTTATTTGGTTAATTAAGAAGGAAGAATCACCTTTTGTGGAGGATCAGGGCAAAGAGTCTCTCAATTTCCAGATATCCCTGACAATTTATTTTTTTGTGGCATCAATTCTGACCTTCATTCTCATTGGCTTTGTCCTATTACCTGCCCTGGCGATATTTGCCATTATTATGGTAATCATAGCCAGTGTGAAAGCCAACGACGGCGAAAAGTTCCGCTATCCACTCTGCATAAGGTTCATCAAATAGGAATGGGAAGAAGGGAAAAAGGGGACAGTTGTTAATGCTCACTAATTAGGTAACTCTTTTGGTATAATATAACTAACCAAAGGAGGTCCTAATGATATATTCACAACAGGTCATTGTTAAGCGCTGGATACCTATTTTAAAAGAATATGAAAAATGTAAAGCAAAGGTAACACCTCGCTCTTTTAAGTTTGTTAAAAATCTCTGTGAAGCCCATCATATCTCTAAAAAAGAACTTGGGCGCTATTATCGCAAATGGGTAGAGGGTGGTAAAAAACCAGAGTCGCTTCTGCCCAGTAAACGAGGAGCTAAACCTGGAAGCCGCAGAACACCGAAGGAAATAGAGCGTAATATTATTAAAGCCTATAGGCGATTTGGATCCAACCGCTATGAGTTAGTTCTTTTATTTAAGCCTTATTATTTGGATAAAACACCTTCTTCTGCTACAATGGATAGGATTAAGGCGAGATATCCTCTTAATGAGACTAATAAAAAGATCATCAAGCGATATGAGAAGCAGGCTCCAGGAGAACTGACTCATATAGACTTAAGCAAGCTTCCTAAAGATATCCGCTGTTCTTTTAAAGTTAAAGAGCTCTATGTTGCCGCTATCTGTGATGACTGCACCAGATTAACTTATGCCGAGATTATTAAAGATAAAAAAGCTTCAACATTGACTTATTTTATGGCTCGTTCTTTATCCCAAGTTTAAGCAAATATACAACTTTGA
>CAZGXS010000007.1:0-1905 GCA_964529935.1 uncultured bacterium
AAGGAATAATGGAAGCTGCTCATGCGGTGCATGGGAGAGCGATTCACTTACTATAGGGGAGGGGGTAATAAAGAATGACTGATATAAAGCAAGTGTTCAGTGAACTCCGTCGTCATTTGTAGTTGCAAACATCTTTATAATTATTTATTCGCACCATAAACAGGCTACGGCTGTGTTGCTATTTCCACGGCTGGCTCTATGCCACTTATAAGGATGCTAGCCCACATGCCATCTACGCTTACCGTAACCTTCCCGTCTCTAACCACATAGCTCTTCTCGTTGAAAACATCGGTAAGTATTTCCCCGTCCCCCAGATACTCCCCGACGTTAATGACAACCTCTCTTAAAGTTTCTCCGCTGTTGTAAGTCAATACA
Organism: uncultured bacterium; assembly: GCA_964529935.1. GTDB lineage: Bacteria > NPL-UPA2 > NPL-UPA2 > NPL-UPA2 > JAADIA01 > CAZGXS01. The sequence continues at coordinate 376 of CAZGXS010000007.1, forward strand.
GCAAATGGGTTCTCTGAGTTGTCCTGCCTAAAAAGCACGTAGATATCATTTGCATCGTCCACCAATTTAGTCGCGATTGCACCCGTTCTCAGGACAGAATAATTTCTCCTTATTTCTATAAGCTTCCTGTGGTGTTTGAGCATGTCGAAATTAGGCTCAAAAGGAACCTCAAGCCCAGTGTCTAATGTCATAGTGACCTTATCAGTATCCGGCCAAGGGAAGGGATTTCGATTGTAAGGGTCTCCGGAGCCTGACATACCTATCTCATCGCCGTAGTAAACCACCGGCGCTCCCGGATAGGTCATCTGGAAAATTACCGCAAGTTTCATCCTGTCCTTACAATTATCAAGCACCCACAATGCCCTCTCAGGATCGTGAGAGCTGAGCAGATTAAAAGAGGCAAAGAAGGCCTGGGGCGGATAGTCTCTTTGAATGTTCCTCAGAGAAGAGTCAAAGGAGCTCACACTTCCGCCATTTGCCCAGAGCAGAACAGCATCACGGAATCTATAATTCATCGTCGCATCCCACTGGTCGCCTTGTAGCCAAGGACTGGCATCGCGCCACCATTCTCCCACAATATAGCCTTCGGGGTTAAGCTGTTTGTAATACGTTCTAAACCCCTTCCAGAACTCATGACTCGTATCGCCCGGCACATCCAAACGCCAGCCGTCCACACCAAGATCATCCCAGAATCTTATGACAGAGTTTTCCGGATCGCGAAAGATGTAATCCTTGAACTCATCCACCTCCACTATGGCAGGCATGTGAGGAAACCCCCACCACCCCTCATAGCTGTCCGGCCACTCATAAAAATTAAACCAATGGAACCAAGGCGACTCCTTGCTCTCGTAGGCGCCCAAGGTCGGGAAGTCGTCATCCCTATCAAACCACGGATGCTTGGCGCTGGAATGGTTCCATACTGCATCCAAAATAACTTTAATATTTTCATCGTCAAGAGCCGTCATCAGCTCTTTAAACACCTGCAAACTTCCCTCTGGGTCGAGAATGATTTCACCATCGGGACCACGCTGATGCGTGCCAAAATGAGGGCTGATGGACTTATAATCGATCACCGTATATCCGTGGCTGTCGCTGGAATGGTGAATTGGGGTGAAGTAGATCGCTGTGATTCCAAGGTTGACAAGATAGGGGATTTTTTCCTGCACCCCTTGAAGATCACCCCCAAACCAGGTCCTGCCATTCCCGATCCTGGGGTCTCCCCATTCCCTCATCTCATTATATAAATCTAACCATCCCCAATGTACATCGCCCGTCCAGGGGTTGTTAGCAGGATTGCCATCACGAAACCTGTCAGGGAATATCTGATAGAATATCGCGTGCTTCACCCACTCAGGGGTCTTAAAACCTTCTACTGCCCCCGGATGGTAAGTATCTAAGCCATACCATTCGAGATCTGAACTACCGGCGTACATCCTTGTGGTAGAAAGCATTAAACATAGCCCAAACAAGAAAAACATGGATAAAAAACGTGGAAAAATTTTCATCGGCTGCCCCATTATTTTTGTATTA